>NZ_JANRHB010000079.1:0-1268 GCF_024733855.1 Gordonia sp. GONU | reverse complement strand
GGGCCTGGTGCACGGATAGGTGACAGGGTTAGTCACGCGGCCTGAGGGGCCTCGTGGTTGATGATGGTCTCGAATTCAATGGGGGTCAATCTGCCGAGGCGGTCCTGTCGTCTGCGGCGGTGGTAGGTCCGTTCGATCCAGTGCACGATGGCGGCCCGGAGCTCGTCTCTGGTGGCCCAGGATCGACGGTCGAGGACGTTGTTCTGTAGCAGCGAGAAGAAGCTCTCCATCGCCGCGTTGTCACCACACGCACCGACCCTGCCCATCGACCCGAGCATGCCGTGCCGGGTGATGGCCTTCTGCATCTTCTTCGAACGAAATTGAGACCCTCTATCGCTGTGCAGAACGCAGCCGGCCACGTCCCCTCGCCTGGCGACAGCGCTGTTCAGGGCGGCCACGGCCAGGCGGGACTTCATTCTCGAGTCGATCGAGTACCCGACGATCCGGCCCGAGTAGACGTCCTTGATCGCGCACAGGTACAGCTTGCCCTCGGCCGTCCAGTGCTCGGTGATGTCGGTCAGCCACAGCTCGTTGGGGCCGGGCGCGGTGAAGTCTCTCTTGACGAGATCGTCGTGTACAGGCGGGCCGGCCTTGCGGTGCTTGCCGCGGCCTCTCTTGCTGATGGTGCTGGTCCAGCCGCCGGCGGAGCAGATCCGCCACGCCGTCCGCCGGCACATCTTCTCGCCTGCGGCTTCGGCCTCGTCGGCGAGGTAGCGGTAGCCGAACTCCGGGTCTTCGCGGTGGGCGTCGAACAGGGCGTTGGCCCGGTACGCCTCGGCGAGCTCGGCGTCGGTGATCGGGTTCTTGCGCCACCGGTAGTAGGGCTGGCGAGCGATCTTGAGTACCCGACACGCCACCGTGACGGGGATGCCGTCAGCGGCCAGCTCACTCACGAGCGGGTACCACCTTTTCCCGGCAGATTCGCTTGGGACAGGTACGCCGCCGCCCGGCGTAAGACCTCGTTCTCCTGTTCAAGCAGGCGCACACGCCGCTTGGCCTCGCGCAGCTCACGCGATTCGGCCGACGTGGTGCCGGGCTTGATCCCGGCCTCCACGTCGGCCTTGCGGATCCACTTGTTCAGGGTCATCGGGTGGATACCGAAGTCGGCAGCGATCTGTTCGAGAGTCACACCGTCTTCACGGTTCTGGGCGACGCGGACAACGTCGTCGCGGAACTCCTGGGGATAGGGCTTGGGCACAGCTGGCATCCTTCCAGGCCGCCCGGCAGGGCAAGCCAGATCAGATGTCACCTACTCGTGCACCAGCCCC
>NZ_JANRHB010000078.1:0-1303 GCF_024733855.1 Gordonia sp. GONU | reverse complement strand
GACCGACTCGATCTCCCCCAACTCGATCCGCTGCCCCCGCAACTTCACCTGAAAATCACTACGCCCCACATACTCCAACTCACCCACACCCGACCACCGCACCCGATCACCCGTCCGATACAACCGCGACCCAACCCCACCACACGGATCCGCCACAAACCGCTCCGCAGTCAACCCCGACCGCGACGCATACCCCCGAGCCACCTGCACCCCACCCAGATACAACTCACCCACCACACCCACCGGCACCGGCCGCAACCGCGAATCCAACACCCACACCGACACATTCGGCACCGCACGACCAATCGGCACCACCACCTCACCACCAGACACCACATACGACGTCACATCCACCGCCGCCTCAGTCGGCCCATACAAATTCACCACCCGCACACCCGGCACCAACCCCCGCAACCCCTCAACACCCGCCACACCCAACGCCTCACCCGAACAAAACACCTGCCGCAACGACCCCAACCCACCACCACCAGCACCCCGATCCCCACCCAGCGCATCCACAAACACCGACAACATCGACGGCACAAAATGACACACCGACACCCCAAACCGCTCCACCACCGACGCCACATACCACGGATCCCGATGCCCACCCGGCTCCGCCACCACCACCGAAGCACCAACCATCAACGGCCAGAACAACTCCCACACCGACACATCAAACGACACCGGCGTCTTCCACAACACCACATCATCACCAGACACCCCGAACAACGACTGCATCCACCCCAACCGATTCACCACCGCCCCATGCGACACCGTCACCCCCTTCGGACGACCCGTCGACCCAGACGTGAACAACGTGTACACACCCACCAACGGCGACAACACCCCCACCTCATCCACCACCTCACCCAACCCAACACCCCCATCACCACCCGAAACACCAGACCCCACACCACAATCCACAACCACCCGCGACACACCCGAAGGCACCACCACCTCCTCCCCAACCCGCGTCAACACCACACCCACACCCGCCGTCGACAACATGTACCCAACCCGCTCAACCGGCGCATCCACCTCCACCGGCACATACCGCCCACCCACAACCACCACCGCATGCACCGCCACCAACAACTCCAACGACCGCGACATCACCACACCCACAGCCGAATCCACACCCACACCCAACCCCAACAACCGCCGCGCAACCCCCGCCACCAAACCACCGAACTCCCCATACGACACCACCCGATCCCCACACCACACCGCCACCTCAGACCCCGACAACCCCACCCGCTCCGCCACCACCGAACCCACCGAACGACCACCCCACCCCAAC
>NZ_JANRHB010000077.1:0-1462 GCF_024733855.1 Gordonia sp. GONU | reverse complement strand
CTTGGGTTCTAGTGATCCCCGCAACACCCTGGCTATCAGGGAGTTGCGGGGATCATGGTTTCTGCGGAGTTGAAGGAGCTGTTTTTCGAGGCGTTGGACCGTGAATACGGCAACGTGACAGCAGCGGCGCGCAGTGTGGGAGTCAACCGTGCCACGGCATATGGGTGGGTTCGTCGAGCCGGCTTACGTGGTCGCGGCAAACGGGGCACTTCCGGGCATCCGGGACGCGCTCGCTATGACGCGCTGCGCGCTGCCGGTGTCGGCCGCCGTGAGGCTGCCAAGCAAGTCGGAGTGCACATCCGCACCGCCCGGGACTGGGATAAAGGGATCCGCAAGATCGGCAACGCGCGCCTCCACCCCGATGGCCGTCGGATCGACTACAAGACCGGTGTGACCACTGTTGACACGCGACCGTCACTGGCCCGGATCGAAGCCCCACTGCATCCTCGGTTTCTCACCTTGTCCGAGCGGGAACAGATCGCCGACATGCGTCGCGCCGGCGACTCGCTGCGGGAGATCGGGCGCCAGCTGGGTCGGCCGGCATCGACGATCAAACGAGAAATCGACGCCTACTCCGTTTCTGGGGTGTATCGCCCTCATCGAGCCCAAAGAGACTGGGCAAGTTCGCGTTTACGACCAAAAGACTCCAAGCTGGCGGTCGGTGGACCGTTGCGGGATTACGTTTCGAACAAACTCGCCGAGCAATGGTCTCCCGAACAGATCAGTCACACTTTGATCATCGAATTCCCCGATGACGAGGCGATGCGAGTGAGTACCGAAACGATCTATCAGGCGATCTACGTCCAAGCCCGGGGCGGGTTGCGCCGCGAACTCGCCGACGCGTTACGCACCGGCCGCACCCACCGCAAACCTCACCGGTCCCCAGATCGACGCACCACCCGGTTCGTCGACGAGATGGTGATGATTTCCGATCGACCGGCCGAGGTCGAGGATCGGGCTGTGCCCGGTCACTGGGAGGGTGACCTCATCGTCGGCAGCCGGTCGGAATCAGCCATCGTGACGTTGGTCGAACGCTCGACTCGCTATGTGCTCCTCGGTCATCTACCCGGCGAGCACACGGCCGAAGCAGTCCGTGACGTACTGATCCCGCTGATCGGTTCTCTGCCCGAGCACCTGCGGGGATCGTTGACCTGGGACCAGGGCTGCGAGATGGCCGCCCACAAGCAGTTCAGCATCGCTACCAATGTGCCCGTCTACTTCTGCGACCCGCATTCACCCTGGCAGCGAGGCTCGAATGAGAACACCAATGGGCTACTGCGCCAATACTTTCCGAAGGGCACCGACCTGTCGGTGCACACTGCCGCAGACCTCGAACTCGTCGCCCAACGACTCAACAGTCGACCACGCAAAACGCTCGACTGGAGAACCCCAGCCGAGCGTCTGCGTGATTTACTTGTACCCGTCTAACCAACCGGTGTTGCGAGGACCCCTAGAATCCGCC
>NZ_JANRHB010000076.1:0-1684 GCF_024733855.1 Gordonia sp. GONU | reverse complement strand
CCTGGATGCACCGATGTGGTGTGCCGGTGGTGGTGGAGGGTGTTGTGGGCGTGCGGTTTTGGGGGTGGTGGTATGTGGGCGTGGGTGGTCTGCCGATCTCGGAATGTCGGCTTGTTTCACTGGGTGTCCTGGTTGGGCCCGGGGGTGGGCGGGGTTGGTAGGGGTTTACGCGGGTTTTCGATGGTGGGTGTGGTCGAAGAGGTTCTGCCAGTACGGTTGCCAGGGCCAGTCGCGGGGTAGGTGCAAGGTCACGCGGCGTGCTGAGCGGGAGATGCGGGCGGCGATGCTGATCAGGGTGCGGCGCACGGTGGCGGTGGTGGCGGTGGTCATCCCGGCCACACATCCCGCGGCGCGGGAGAGGTTGAACGCGATGACTGCGCAGGTCAGCCAGGCGTTGTTCGCGGCGAACTGTGCCGAGGGCAGGTGGGCCAGGGGCCCGTTTTTGAGGTCGGCGTGGACGTTTTCGATGATGGCGTGTCCGCGGTGGATGGCGTCGGCGGTGACCGGATCGGGGTCGGGTTGGCTGGTGAAAAACGCGTGGTAGCGCCAGATCGGGAACAACTCGCCGGTCTGGGTGCTTTGTTCGTCGGGTACTCGCCGCACGATCAGGTGACCAGGCACTGGCTTCTTGCCGCTCATGTTGCCGGTGAATGCGGTGAACGGGGTGGCCGCGACCTGGGCGCGGTGGACCACGGTGTGGGTGTCGGGGTCATAGACCGGGCGGGTGTAGGTGATCGGTGTCCAGGCGGTGGCGTCGATGTTGGCGATGGCGCGCAGGACGTCGGGTTGGCGCCGCAGGGTGATCGAGACGTGCGCACCGTGGGCCAGGCAGGCGCGGACCATGTCGTAGGAGTAGAACGCGGAATCGGCACGCACCAGCACTGGTGGTGCAGTGGTGGTGGGCCTCAGACGGGTGAGCGTCTTCAGTGCTGAGGTGATCATTGACGCTGCGCCGTGCGAGGAACCGCGAGCACCGCGGCGTAGGCGCTGCCCACAGATCACCGGGGCCCGTCCTGGGGCGGTGAGCGTGGTCAGCAACACGTTGAGTCCGCGGGTGCCGGTGTAACCGACCTGCGCGCCCTGTTTGCCATAGCCGTGGACCTCGATGACAGTGTCATCGATGTCGAGCATCACCGAGGCGCTGGGATTACTGAGATCACCGAGCAGGCTGGTCTGTCGTGTCAGTTCGCCGAGAAACCGGGTGGCGACTGCGTCGAGTTGGCGGGTGTGGCCGTAGGTGAACATCCGCAGAAACGATCCCAGCGTGGACGGTGCGTAGGTGCGGTCGAACAGGGTACCCATCGCTCCGTGACGCAGCACACCCATGTCGGCGATGCTGTCCGCACCCATGACCATGCCGGTGACCAGCGCCGATACCTTCGCTCCTGGGTGGGCGCCTTTGTCGGTGGGGATCGTGAGCCACTCGTCGGCCAGGTCGGCCAAGCTGCACGAGGTGGCCAAGCCCATCACCGGCACGACCCCCGCTGCGGCGATCAGGTTCGGGTCGTCGAACGAGGCTGCTGCTACCGGGTTGGTATGAGAGAATCGCATCTGCGAGATGCCTTTCTTCGTGCCTGAATGTGTTCCTTAGACAAGTCCCATTCTTGCACTGCAGCAAGGCATCTCGCTTCTCAACACCCCATCAAACACCAGAAACCTCACCCCAAATCGGTGCATCCAGGCT
>NZ_JANRHB010000075.1:0-1838 GCF_024733855.1 Gordonia sp. GONU | reverse complement strand
TTCCGAGATCGGCAGACCACCCACGCCCACATACCACCACCCCCAAAACCGCACGCCCACAACACCCTCCACCACCACCGGCACACCACATCGGTGCATCCAGGCTGAGGTGCGAGGAGCGATAGCGACGAGCCTCGAAGGGCTACTTGCCGTCGATGCTGTACGCACCCTCCGCAGCGCCGACGGCGATCTTCTCCCATTCGCCTGTGCTGAGGCCGAATACGTCCAGCAGGTAGGCGGATACGGCGTCTGCGACCAGTTCGACCCGCCGCGGGTCCTCGTCGGTGGTCTCGTGAACCGCTTCTCCGGCAATCCCTCCCAGGGTGTGCTCGCCGTCGTCGATGTAGAGCAGCCGCTTGGGCCCCGGGCTGAGGTGGTAGGCGTCGGTGAGCCACTCTGGGCCGCGGGTCGACAACGCCGAGTCATCTTTTCCGCCCGCGATGACCAGAGCCGGCGTGGACATCCGGCTGAAGTCCGGTCGCATGAACGGCAGGTGTTCGCGCGCGAAGTCGGTGAGGCTGTCGCCGGTTCCCGCGGTCGCGATGAGAGCTCCCGCGCGTACTGACGGATGTGAGAAGTCTTTGCCGACAACACCATCGACGTCGATGACGCGTGCTCCGAGAAGTGTGCCGACCGTCTGCCCGCCCCAGGAATGTCCGACGGCTGCAAGCTTCGATGTGTCGGCCCGGGTGCCGAGGTCATGACCGGCGGTCGAGAGGATGTCGTCGAGATGATCGATGACGGCGTGAACGTCGCTGATCCGGATGCGCCAGATGTCGACGAACCGCGGGTCGTCGAATCCGATTCCGTGGCGCCGGGAGTCGAGGTGGGTGGGGTTCACGACCACGAATCCCGCAGCAGCCCAACGGTCCACGAGCGGTTCGTAACCGTCCATGGACCACGCGTTGCCGTGCGAGAACACAATGAGTGGAAGGTTGTCCCCGTCGACCGGTGCGGTGACCTTCACGGCAAGAGGGACCGGGCGATCGGTGGTGGGCACGATGAGCGGCTTGACGGCGACGATTCGACGTTCGAGCAGGGGAGTGGACATGATGGCTTCTCTCGCGGAAGGGTTGCGATAATCTTGACGGAACACTGTTCCGCCAACCTATCGGAACAGTGTTCCGCGAGCAAGGGGTGAACTGTGTCGGAGTCGAAAACCGCACGTCAACTACGTGCAGAACGAAGCCGTGAGGCGCTGCTGGATGCGGCTGCGGCGGCCTTCGTCGAAACCGGGGTGCAAGCGCCGGTCCGCGACATCGCCAAGCGTGCCGGTGTGGGTGTCGGCACTGTGTATCGGCACTTCCCGACGCGCGCCGACCTGGTGACCGCGGTGTACCGCCATCAGGTCGAGGAGTGCGTCGCACTGGCCGAGAAATTGATCGCCGACGACGTGCCTCCGACGGATGCGTTGTGTCGCTGGACCTCGGCGTTCACCGACTTCCTGGTCACCAAACACGGGTTGAGTGATGCTCTGAGTTCGGACGATCCGAGCCTGAACAACCTGCACGCGTTGATCTTCGACAGTCTCGTTCCGGCGTTCGCGTCGCTGGTCGAGCGGGCTCAAGAGTCGGGTGAGGTCAGCAAGGACGTCAGCCCCGTGACGTTCCTGCGTGCGATCGGCAACCTCTGCATCGTCGGACCCGGCTACACCGAAGCGGATGCCAAGGCGATGGTCGGGTTGCTGCTGGCGGGGTCGGGCGCCACGTCCGCCCCTGCTCCCTGAGCCTGGATGCACCGATTTGGGGTGAGGTTTCTGGTGTTTGATGGGGTGTTGAGAAGCGAGATGCCTTGCTGCAGTGCAAGAATGGGACTTGTCTAAGGAACACATTCAGGCA
>NZ_JANRHB010000074.1:0-1905 GCF_024733855.1 Gordonia sp. GONU | reverse complement strand
ACCCCCTGACGACGGGTGAATTTTGACCCCCGTCTTGTTAGGAGGGTGATTTCAGTGGAGCAGTGGGCGGAGATCCGCCGTTTGCATCGCAGTGAGGGTGTGCCGATCAAGGAGATCGCGCCGGTTGGGGGTGGCCCGTAACACGGTGCGGGCGGCGTTGGCCTCAGACACCGCGCCGAAGTACTCGCGACCGGCGAAGGGCTCGGTGGTCGATGCGTTCGAACCGCAGATCCGGGCGTTGTTGCGGGAGTATCCGACGATGCCGGCGACGGTGATCGCGGAGCGGATCGGGTGGACGAGATCGTTGACTGTCCTCAAAGACCGGGTCCGGGTGATTCGCCCGGAGTTTCGTGGGGTAGATCCGGCCGATCGGGTGATCTATGAGCCCGGCGGCTGTTCGCAGTGGGATCTGTGGTTCCCGGACTACCGAATCCCAGTGGGCCACAATCAATTCGCCATGTTACCGGTATTGGTGATGACATTGGCGTTCTCCCGATACCGGTCGGCGGTGATGATCCCGTCGCGCCAGGGCGGAGACATCCTGACGGGGATGTGGCTGCTGCTGTCGCAACTGGGCGCGGTGACCCGCAAGCTGGTGTGGGACCGCGAAGCCGCGATCGGCCCCAAGGGCACACCCACCGCGCTGGCCGCAGGATTCGTGGGCACCTTGGGCACTCGGCTGGAGCTGGCGCCACCGCGAGACCCCGAGTACAAGGGCATGGTCGAACGCAACAACCGATTCTTCGAGACCTCGTTCCTGCCGGGCCGCCAGTTCGCCTCACCGGACGATTTCACCGCCCAGTTCGATCGGTGGCTGGCCGATCATGCCAACACCCGAGTGGTGCGCGCGATCGGTGATCGACGCCCGTGTGATGCGCTCGCCGAGGACCTCGAGCAGATGGCCGGGCTTCCCCCGACCGCACCTCATATCGGGTTGAGTAGCCGGGTGCGACTCGGTCGCGACTACTACGTACGTGTGGCCGGCAATGACTATTCGGTGCACCCGTCGGTGATCGGTCGCTTCGTCGACATCACCGCCGACCTGCAGCAGGTGCGCATCCAGTGCGGCGAGGTCACCGTCGCCGACCACGCTCGCAGCTGGGCCAACCACGTCACCATCGCCGACCCTCAGCACGTGCGGGCAGCCAAAGAACTGCGCCGCGACTACCGCCGCCAAGACCTCGCCAACCGGGCCCGAAACGCCGCCCGCATCCGCGCCCACCCCGACGGCCACGAGGTACCGATCCGGGCGCTACCAGACTACGACGACCTGTTCGGGGTGCACTTTGCTACCCCGTCAGGTGCTCAACCACCCACCCCGTCCACTATCACTGAAAGGTGAAATACCATGTCCGACAATCACACAGGTAAGCAGATCGAGTTCGCGGCGCGGGCGTTGAAGATGCCAGCGATCCGCCGCTGCTGGGCCGAGTTGGCCGAGCGGGCCCGCACCGACAACTGGACCCACGAGGAGTACCTCGCAGCGATCCTTGACCGCCAGGTCAGTGAACGCGAAGCCAACGGCACCGTGCTGCGGATCAGTGGCGCTCGCTTCCCCGCGGTCAAGACACTCGAGGACTTCAACTTCGACCGCCTTCCAGGATTGCGTCGCGATGTTATCGCCCATCTGGCCACCAGCACCTGGATCGCCAAGAGCGACAACGTGATCCTTCTCGGACCACCTGGAGTGGGTAAGACCCACCTCGCGATCGCGCTCGGGATCAAAGCCGCGCACAACGCCTACCCTGTGCTCTTCGACACCACCACCGGATGGGTCACCCGCCTTGAGGTTCCCCCCGAACCGTAGAGGCATCGATAATGAGGAGCACGATGCCAGAGAAGCGGAAGAAGTACGACCGGGAGTTTCGTGATGGGGCGGTCCGGATCGTCGAGGAGACAGGTAAG
>NZ_JANRHB010000073.1:0-2096 GCF_024733855.1 Gordonia sp. GONU | reverse complement strand
GGATGCAGCGTTGGCGTGTGCGGCGATCGAGATGGCGGTCGCCACGCGGGGCGGTATGCAGGCGATATGGCGTGATGACGATGCGCAGAAGCTGATTTTCCACACCGATCGTGGGTCGACGGGCGGATTCAACTGGTCGTCGCAACACCCTGATTCTCGGAGGTGTGCGGCGTGGTTACAGCGGACTGGAGCAGGAAGACCAGCGATGTGCCGGTAGGTGTTCGTCGACAGTGGCGTGCTGATCGTGCACTTCGGCCGGCGATGCGATCGCCGGGGCGGCCGGAGCCGTCGCGGCAGGTGCAACGTGAGTTTTGGCGGGTGGTCGCGACGGGGGTGAGCACGGCGCAGGCATCGATCGCTGTCGGTGTGTCGGTGCCGGTGGGTACACGGTGGTTCCGCCACGCTGGCGGTATGAGGCCGCTGAGTCTGGATGAGCCTTCGGGCCGCTATCTATCCTTCGCGGAACGGGAAGAGATCGCGCTGCTTCGCGTTCAGGATTGTGGGGTGCGTGAGATCGCACGGCGGATCGGGCGCAGTCCGGCCACGATCTCGCGTGAGCTACGGCGCAACGCCGCAACCAGGAGCGGGAAGCTTGAGTATCGGGCGTTGGTGGCGCAGTGGAAAGCCCAGCAGGCCGCCAAGCGCCCGAAAACAGCGAAGCTCGTGGCCCACGTCGAGTTGCGGGAGTACGTACAGCACCGCCTGGCCGGCGTTGTCCGCCGTCCCGATGGCACGATCGCTGCGGGCCCCACGCCACCACCGTGGAAGGGGCTCAACAAGCCGCACCGTGCCGACCGGCGGTGGTCGCCGGCGTGGAGTCCAGAGCAGATCTCCCAGCGTTTGAAGGTCAAAGTTCCGGCCCACGATCGGAGCGGTGTACCGGCCAGCCGGCCAGTGGATGTTTCGTCGTTCTGTCAGGGTGTTGCGGATCTCCTGGGTGGGCTCAGCGCTGTCGGGAAGGCGTCCGCGGACTCCTCGCGCCAGGGCCGAGGCCACAATGTGGCCATCAAGTAGCAGTCGGGCAACCCGGGCATGGACCCGGTCGTTCCCACTGAAGCCGTTGGGAAGCGTCATGCTCTGCCTTGTATATGCGAGGACTGCGGCCAGGTCCTCAGCGAACCGGTAGACCATGAGTTGCTCTTTCAAGTCGGGGTCTTCGTTGTCAACTTCGTCGCTAGATCGGCCGTATTTGGTCAGGAATCGGCCGTCGATGTGGAACTCGACCTCTTTGGATGTGCGAAGGCCGAGAAGAACTTTGAACAGTTCGGCGACAGAGCGCGGACTGAGCCCGCGAATCTTGTATCCGACGTCCATCGACGACGCTTGGCCGGACGTGGCTCGATACGGAATCTCTGCGGCCACCGTGAGCCGGCTCCCACAGAACGACATCACGCTGGTTAAGCCGTGAGTTCCTTGGCGGACCTCCGTGACCGTTCCTTCCTCGGCGGCTACGACTTCACCGTCCTCGAGGAACCGGATCTCCATTAGCATTCCAACCGCTGGGCTGCGGTCTGTTCCTGCTCGAAGATCTGCCGGGTGCGTCGGTAGTGGTTGAGCGTCAACCATCGGTCCACTTCGGGATAGTCGATGAGCATCTGATTGAGCTCTGCGCGACCCATCCATCCCACAGTGGGTCGACGTTTCCCCGCTGGAGTGAAGGCTTCGGGCAGGCGTCTTATGTAGCCCTTCTCGGGGGTGGTGAAGTTGCTGCATGGGGCTACCAGAACCCATTCGTGCGGCTCCTGTTCCTTCACCGCCCGCACGAAGGACTTCTTGACTTTGTCTCGACGTCCCACGAACCCGCCGGACATGCCCTCGGGGTAATACTTCAACTGGTAGATAACGAGCCGGCCGTCGGGGTAAGTGACGGAGACGTCCACGCCTCCGTCACCGCCTCGTCCGTTCACGACGTCGACCTCGGCGACGCGCCGGAATTTCCGCATCACAATGTCTCGACGATGCGATCGAACCACGGTGACGTGTGCGGTCTCAGGAGATGCGTGACGTCGTGTTCTCGGGAGATGCTTACCGGCGGTGGGGCCGGTGGGCGTTGAAGTTGCGAATGGTCTTGGTGGTGGTTCGTGCGTGCAGTGACA
>NZ_JANRHB010000072.1:0-2161 GCF_024733855.1 Gordonia sp. GONU | reverse complement strand
GTATCGGACGGGTGATCGGGTGCGGTGGTCGGGTGTGGGTGAGTTGGAGTATGTGGGGCGTAGTGATTTTCAGGTGAAGTTGCGGGGGCAGCGGATCGAGTTGGGGGAGATCGAGTCGGTCCTGCAGACCGCACCCGGGGTCGTCGCCGCGGCGGTGCTGGTGCGCGACGACCGACTCGTCGCGTACCTGTCCGGGGACGCCGACGTGCCGGCGGTGCGTGATCACGCCGGGCGTCGTCTCGCGCCGTACATGGTCCCGGACACCTTCGTCGTGCTCGACGACATGCCACTCGGAACGTCCGGAAAGATCGACAGGAAAGCTCTTCCCGAACCGGAACTGGGTCCCCGTGAGATCGTGGCACCGGCGTCGGACACCGAACAGCTGATCACCGGGATCGTCGCCGACGTCCTCGATCTCGGCGTCGACCGGGTGTCGGTCACCGACAGCTTCTTCGAGATCGGCGGACATTCGCTCTCGGCGACCCGGGTCGCCGCCCGGATCTCGCACACGTTGTCGCTGCCGTTCACCGTTCGCGAGTTGTTCGATGCCCCCTCGGTCCGTGCCATGGCTCGATGGGTCGACGAGCGACTCGGCGGCGATTCGGTCGCCATGATCTCGCCTTCGGGTCGGCGGATCGGCGACGGGCCCGGCGACCTGGGCTCGATTCCGCGTCCGGCACGCCTGCCCTTGTCGGCGGCACAACAGCGGATGTGGTTCATCAACCAGTTCGACCCGTCATCGCCCGCCTACAACATCCCCTTCGCGATGCGGCTGCACGGCCGCCTCGACACCGTCGCGTTGCGTGCCGCTCTCGCCGACGTCATCAGCCGTCATGAGGTGCTGCGTACCCGATACCCCCAGGATCTCGACGGTCGACCATGGCAGGACATCGTGCCCGCCGACGAGGTGACCGTCGACCAGTGGTGGCGCGACGGCGACATCGAGACCCTCACCACCGCCGGCTTCGACGTGACCCGCGATCTGCCCATTCGCGCCGGGCTCGTCGCCGCGTCCGGCGATCACGTCCTGGTGGTCGTCCTCCATCACATCGCGGCGGACGGCGAATCGCTGCGGCCGCTCGTCGACGACCTGTTGCAGGCCTATGCCGCGCGCACCGCAGGGCACGCGCCGGAACGACCGTCGCTCGACGTCCAGTACGCGGACGTCGCCCTGTGGCAGCAGCGCGTCCTCGGGTCGGTGGACGACCCGGACTCCGAACTCGGCCGGCGGGCCCGATGGTGGCAGGAGAAGCTCGCCGGCCTGCCCGACGTTCTCGAACTGCCGACCGATCGTCCGCGACCGCCGGTGGCGTCCCATCGCGGTGCCGTCGTGGAGTTCGAGGTGCCGGAAGATCTGGCGTCCGCGATCGACCGGTTCGCCCGCCGGCACGGGGTGACCGCGTTCATGGTGCTGCACGCCGCGGTGGCCGTCGTGCTGTCCCGGCTGGCGGGTTCCTCCGACATCGCCCTCGCGACGCCGGTCGCGGGCCGTGGACGCGCCGAACTCGACGCACTGGTCGGGATGTTCGTCAACACGGTCGTCCTGCGCACGCAGGTCGACCCAGGTGCCACATTCGGTGAGGTGATCGGGCAGGTCCGTGACACCGACCTCGACGCCTTCGGCGCGGCCGACGTGCCGTTCGAGCATCTCGTCGATGTCCTCGCCCCGACGCGCAGCGAAGCCTTCGCGCCGCTCGCCCAGGTGATGCTGACGCTGGAACAGACCGGCGTCGGCGAGATCGCGGTACCCGGCCTGACGGTTACGCCCGTCGACGCGGGCGTTCCCGCCGCGCGGTTCGACCTCATGATCGGCATGACCACCGCGCGCGACGCGGCCGGCGATCTGACCGCCCTGTCCGGGCGGATCGTCTACGCCACCGATCTCTTCGAGGACCGCACCGTTCGCCGTCTGGGTGAGCGGATCGTCGACGTCCTGACGGCTGGTCTCGCCGACGACACCGTGGTGGTCGGCGACATCGATCTCGCCGACGCGACCGAACGTGCCGCCATCGCCGACTGGTCGCGGGGTGTGGTGGTGGGGTTGGGGTGGGGTGGTCGTTCGGTGGGTTCGGTGGTGGCGGAGCGGGTGGGGTTGTCGGGGTCTGAGGTGGCGGTGTGGTGTGGGGATCGGGTGGTGTCGTATGGGGAGTTCGGTGGTTTG
>NZ_JANRHB010000071.1:0-2185 GCF_024733855.1 Gordonia sp. GONU | reverse complement strand
GCTTACCTGTCTCCTCGACGATCCGGACCGCCCCATCACGAAACTCCCGGTCGTACTTCTTCCGCTTCTCTGGCATCGTGCTCCTCATTATCGATGCCTCTACGGTTCGGGGGGAACCTCACTCTTCCGTGAGGGTTTGGCGGGTGGGATGAGCGGAACGCTTGATGCCATCGGCTCTCGCGCCAACTCGATATACCCGCCGGGGATGTTCGGTGTTCCGGTGAACCTCGGTTCCTACGGTGGGATGTTCTCGGATCACCTTATGAGTGCGCCTGGCCTCTCCTCGCTTTTTCAGAACGCGCAGAAGCAGATGGTCGACAAATACCCTGACGTGATCGCGCGTGATCAGTCAGCTGAGGTGATGTACAGCGCTCCCGGAGCAGCCGACGTACGGGTCGATCTCCAGTTCGCCGACGACATGGGCGACTTGTGGCGTCGACGGCACGGTCAGCAACCCGAGCCTGTGATGGAGGACGAGTAGGCCAAGTCTCCGAGTCCGACCCACGTCCGAAATGATAAGAACGTCATAACACCTAATCGCAAGGCGCCAGACCTTGGTCAGTCGCCTCTAAGAGCAGAGCCACTCGATGTCGACCACTATGCCCAAACAAACGCCCCCGAAGATTGCTCCCTTCACCCCGGATTTCGTCAAGGGCGTGTGCGACGTGCTTTCGCAGACAGATCATCCGGGACTCACCGGTTCCGAGATCGACTCCTTGCTCCAGATGGTGGGAGTCAGGCAGCGTGAGCCGGGCGGCAACAAGCGCGACAGCCTGTACGTCACTCTCTACAACGTCCAGGTTCGACAGCAAGCCGGCAACGTCATGGGCGGATTCATCGCAAAGGCCATGAATCCTAGCCGGTATGCCGCTCAGCCAGCTCGTTTCGACGAGCTGCGCGACCAGCTCAACCAGTTCCTCGTGTACTACGGCTACGCAGTTAACGAAGCGGGCAAGCTCGCATCCGGAGCGAAGGCATCCAGCATCTCCGAGGGTGCCGCCCTGGCCGGACGACTTCAAACTGAGCTGAGGCGCCGAGGGTGTCACAGCGAGTTATTCCGCTACTGCGACGAGGAACTCATCGGGCGTTCTCTGTTTCATGCAATGTCGGAAGCGTCGAAGAGCATCCCAGCAAGAGTCCGCGGCATCACGGGGTTGGCGGGTGATGGCGCAGCTCTTTACGACGGCGTCCTCGGAACCAATCGCGAGCATCCCGCCTGGTCCATCAACGCCCATGAATCAGACTCCGACATCAGCGAGCACCGCGGCTTTAAAAGCCTGCTCGTTGGGATCCACGGGCACTTCCGAAACCCGCGCGCGCACTCCAGCCGAATCTTCAATGATGAGGTTCTGAACGATTTCTACGACGCGTTCTCGCTCTCCTCCTACGTACATCGTCGGCTCGACTCAATGAGGAGATTGACCGCACCCCACTGAGCCGAAAGCTTGGCTTGCGGCTATCCGCGCCGAGGAACGATTGCTCGGGTCGCTGCTCACGGTCTCAGGTCCGGACCACACCAGAACCAACGGCCCGCTCTAGATCCGCTATGACGAGTCCTCTCATCCGTTTCATCACGACCGGCTTTCTGGGTGCCCACCCCCTCGCTGCGAACGTCACCAATCTGCTCATGCGGCTGCCGACCTCCGGGAGGGCGGCAGATCAGCGCGCCCAGCGAGTGGCGCCGCCAGAATGTCCTATCGCGCCGATATCCTGCCTACGTGCCTCCCCGGTCGCGGGAGGACGTGCTGCGCGATCAAGGGTGAGTGATGATTGACGAATCGGCGGTCGTCGAACAGTTCCTCGAGCTAGCTCGGGGCACGAGCAGCTCGCTGATCAGCTTCCTGCCGGCGTTCGAGGACGCCGTCACAGTTCCGGAAACATCGACTATCGTGCGGACGCACTTTCTCGCACATGATGCCAACGGAGCGCCTGCTGTGGAGCAGCTCGCAGGAGCGATGGCGTCTGCGGCCATGGATTTCTGTATAGCACGTTCGAAGATCGAGCGAGCGTATGCAGAGTACGAGGAGACTCGATCGACCGCGGCCATCGTGAGCTTGAATGAGCTGACGTGTGCGGTCTCAGGAGATGCGTGACGTCGTGTTCTCGGGAGATGCTTACCGGCGGTGGGGCCGGTGGGCGTTGAAGTTGCGAATGGTCTTGGTGGTGGTTCGTGCGTGCAGTGACA
>NZ_JANRHB010000070.1:0-2199 GCF_024733855.1 Gordonia sp. GONU | reverse complement strand
CACCGACGGCGACTCCTACCGCATGACACACCGAACGGAGGTACCACCCACCTAAAACATCCCGCACAGGGTGGGGACTTTTACCTGGCCACCAGCGGGGACATCAAACTGGCCGTTGACAGCCCACTTCCCGCTCCAGACCAACAGCACAAACGATACCGTCGGTAACAGAACGAAACTGCGAGTGCTCGAACACCGAACGAGGACCGCAGAGAGGACCACCCAATGGGCTTCGATCAGCGGCTACCAGCGCACTCGCCATCATGTATGGGATGTGGCAGCGACAACCCCAGCGGACTCCAGCTCGAGGTATACAGGCATGACGACCACGTCTACGCTGATCTAACCTTCGACGAACGCCAATCAGGAGCACCCGGCCTAGCCCATGGCGGTGCCATCTCAGCAGCCTGCGACGACATCATGGGATTCACCCTGTGGATCGCCCGCACACCTGCAGTCACTCGAACACTCACCGTCGAGTACCGACACCCAGTGCCACTGCACACACCCGTGCACCTCGTCGCCACGGTCGTCGATAACACCGCTCGGGCACTCTCCATCAAAGCGGTCGGCACAGTAGGCAAGAAAGCGTATTTCACCGCGAACGCCGTGTTCGTGAAAGTTGACTTAAGTCACTTTCAGAACCACGGAGACCCGGACGCCGCCACAGACCTGATTACTCGATTCCTTCAAGCCGACTAGAATACCGTAACCGCGCCTGCATCTGGTGTTACCCGATACAGCAAGGCTGCATCAACCCTGAGGGCGAGACGTATCTAACCCATTCGCAGCGCCTTACCGCCCTCCCCGTGAACCGAGCGCTTAGCTTGTGAGGTGAGCCCTCCTGGGTGGTCCAGTCGTTGTGGGACTCTGTTGCTCGATTGTTCGAGCAGGAAGAATCAACGACGTCATGACATCGAACAAGCGCCGCCGGCACACGCCGGAGCAGATCATCCGCAAGCTCGCCGAGGGCAATATGCTCCTCGCCGCTGGTCAGGAACTCGACGAGGTGTGCCGGCACCTCGAAGTCGCGGAGTCCACGTGGCATCGCTGGCTGGCCCAGTACGGCGGCATGAAAGCTGATGACGCCAAGCGGCTCAAAGAACTCGAGGCGGAGAACGCCCGACTCAAGAAGCTCGTGGCCAACCAGGCCCTCGACATTGACATGCTCAAGGACCTGTCGTCGGGAAACTTTTGACCCCGAACCGTAAACGCCGCGCCGTGACGGTGCTGCAAGAACGGTTCGGGGTGTCTCAGCGTCGGGCGTGTGCGGTGGTCGGTATCCACCGCTCGACGATGCGCCTGAGGACACAACCAGCGGACGACGAGGACACCAGGCTGAGGGCCTGGCTACGCAGGTTCTCCACCGACCGGCCCCGGTGGGGGTGGCGGCGAGCAGCGAAGATGGCACGCAAATCCGGATGGGCGGTCAACGACAAACGTATTCGTCGACTATGGTGTGAGGAAGGACTTCGAGTGCCCCAGCGCCGCAAAAAGAAGCGGTTGACCGGCGTCGGTGTCACCGTAGGGGCGATGTGTCCTATCCGGCCGAACGTGATCTGGGCGATGGACTTCCAATTCGACACCCTCGCTGATGGTCGTACGATCAAGCTACTCAACATCATTGATGAGTACACCCGAGAGTGCCTGGCCATCGAGATCGGCAGGTCAATCGACGCCGACCAAGTGGTCGCAGTCCTTGACACGCTGGCTTTGACCCGCGGGGCGCCGGTCTACGTGCGGTTCGACAACGGCCCCGAATTCGTCGCCCACGCCGTACGCGACTGGTGCCGATTCACCGGCACCGGAGCCTTGTTCATCGACCCCGGTTCGCCATGGCAGAACGGCTGGATCGAATCGTTCAACGGTCGACTACGCGATGAACTGCTCAACTCGTGGCGCTTCGATTCTCTGCTCGAAGCCCAAGTGATCACCGAGGATTGGAGGACCGACTACAACACCGCCAGGCCCCACAGCGCCCACGGCGAACTCAGCCCCGCTGAATTCGCTCTACAGTGGACCACGACCCACCAATCCCAAGCCGCATAGCGACTGGACCACCAAACGGGTCCCCCTCACCATCAAGTCGCGCATCGCGCTGGAGCCGCAATGGCCGCCCATTCGGTGTGGATAGGTGTCGAGCAATGACTCGGACATTGTCATGGTCTCCCTAGTGGTGGTGGACACTGTGCGACGGGA
>NZ_JANRHB010000006.1:0-230337 GCF_024733855.1 Gordonia sp. GONU | reverse complement strand
CGTCGCTGCGGCGCCGGTCCTCTCCGGCGTCGCAGCGACCCCAAACCTCTCACGCATCTCCAGGAGGATCGATGAGCGAAACCGTCATCGACCAGGTGGCCCTCGAGTTCCGCGAGGTGATGGCCCGGGTCTGCACGCCCGTAGCGGTCATCACCGCGTTCGACGACCAGCGACCGCACGGCACCACGATCAGCGCATTCACGTCGTTGTCGATGGGACCGCCGATGGTCCTGGTGTCCCTCGATCGCGGCTCCGACCTCCTCGCGATCATCCGTCGCACCGGTCGATTCGGCGTCAACGTGCTGGCCCACGATCAGGCCGACGTCGCGATGCGGTTCGCCCGCAAGGGCGCCGACAAGTTCGACGGGATCGTCTGGTCGGAGTCGTCTGCACTCCCCCGCCTCGACGGCACCTCCGGCTGGCTGGCCTGCACGACCGAATCCCTGGTGGACGGCGGCGATCATGTTGTCGCACTGGGCAACATCGCCGCGACCGGGGTCGCCCCCGTAGCACCTCTCACCTACCACGACCGGGTGTTCGGCACCCACCGAGCATTCGAGGTCGCCTCGTGAACATGATCCCCAGCACCCCGACCCCCATCGCGACCGAGGCGTCCACCCAGGCGGTCGCCCGTGCCGTAGCCGCGGTCGCCGCCGGCGGTTTCGTGGTCGTGGTCGACGACGACGACCGGGAGAACGAAGGTGACCTGATCTGTTCGGCGGCTTCCGTCACCGACGAACAGATGGCGTTCCTGATCCGGCACACCACCGGCATCATCTGTGCGCCCATGACCGCGGACCGCGCCCGCCGGCTCGAGCTGCCGCAGATGGTCGAGGACAACCGGGACGCGCACGGCACCGCCTTCACCGTCACCGTCGACCACCGGGATGCCGGCACCGGGGTCTCGGCACACGACCGCGCGCTCACGGTCCGGGCGCTCGCCTCCGACGACACCCCGGCCGGCGATCTGCGCCGCCCCGGGCACGTCTTCCCGCTGCAGGCGCGCGACGGCGGGGTCCTCACCCGCGCCGGACACACCGAGGCCGCGGTCGACCTGGTGACCATGGCCGGCGCCGGCGAGGTCGGGGTCATCGGCGAGATCATCGCCGACGACGGGACGATGCGACGCGGCGACGACCTGCTCGAGTTCGCCGAACGTCACGGACTGCCCGTGCTGCGCATCGCCGACCTCGTGGCCCACCGGACCGCCGCCGGGTCCTTCGTCCACCAGATGGCCACCGCGGCGATGCCGACCCTCTTCGGCGACTTCCGTGCGGTCGCCTACCGCTCGGACATCGACGGCACCGAACATCTCGCTCTCGTCATGGGCGACGTGGCCGCGGCCGGCGCCACCGCCGAGGGCGCGCTGGTCCGCGTGCACAGCGAATGCCTGACCGGCGACATCGTCGGCTCGTTGCGCTGCGACTGCGGTGCACAACTCGAACAGGCTCTGTCGGCCATCGCGGAAGAGGGCTGCGGAGCAGTCGTCTACCTGCGCGGACACGAGGGCCGCGGCATCGGGTTGGGCCACAAGATCCGCGCTTATGCACTCCAGGAACAGGGGCTCGACACCGTCGACGCCAACACCGCTCTCGGACTCCCGGTGGACTCGCGCACCTACGGCACCGGTGCCGCGATCCTGAAGGACCTGGGCATCCGCCGCGTCCGCCTGATCACCAACAACCCGGCCAAGTACGGCGGACTCGGTGGCCACGACCTCGAGATCATCGGCCGCGTCGGTCTCCCGACCGTCTCGACCCCGCACAACGTCCGCTATCTGCGCACCAAGAAGGAGCGGATGGGCCACGTCCTGCACGCCGACGCGGCGACCGGGGAGGCCCTGACCGGGACCGCCGGCGCGTGACCCTCCTCACGCGACATTGCTACCGTGGGGTTCATCATGCGCAATCGGTGAGGAGGTCGTGCGAATGACGGCCATCGTGGACGGCGGCGAGGCCGGGACGGCACGTGCCACCGGACGCGAACGCGACGTCATCGCCGCCTTCGCCGAGATCACCACCGAAGCGATCACCGACACGAAGCTGGAAGATCTCCTCAGCCTGGTCGGCCAGAAGCTCGGCGCACTTCTCGGCGTCACCCGGTGCTCGGTGTACCTGCGGCACGCCAACGGCAGCTACCGCGGCGCCGCGGGCTTCTGCCAGGAGGCCGGCGACATCACCGAGGCCGTGAAGAGGCAGGTCTCCGGTTTCGACGGCGACCTCTTCAGCCAGGAGGTCATCAACACGCGCGCACCCGTCGTCATCGCCGACGCGCTCAACGACCCGCGTCCCCACCGCCGAACGATGACGCACTGGGACGTCCGCGCGATGCTCGGCGTCCCGCTCACCTTCGATGATGCGGTGATCGGCCTGATCTTCGTCGACAGCCGCGGACGCGAACACGAGTTCACGCCCGCGGACATCGAGGTGGCCGAACTGTTCGCCCGCCTGTCTGCCCTGTTCATCAGCCAGGCGATGCTCAACACCCGCCTGCGCGGTCAGGCCGCCGAGATCGCCCGGAACAACGCCACGCTGGCCTACCTCGCCGACGTCCATCACGGGCTGACCAGCGCGGTGCTCGAGGGTGCCAACATCCACCGTGTCGTCGAGCTCCTGTCGGAGCTGTCAGCCAAGCCTGTGGTCCTCTACAACAACTCGTTCGACGTGCTCGCCTGGGCCGCGCCGGACGCGCTGAAGCTCACCGCTCCACCCGTGATGAGCGAGAAGGTGCGGACCACCGCCTCGGTGCGTCAGGCGCTCGCCGAACTGTCGGTGAGCACGCCGTCGGCCATCGTGCCCGCGCAGCTGGCCGTCGGCCTCGGTCGTCGGCATCTCATGTGCCGCATGGTGATCGAGGGCAAGCAGACCGGCTTCCTCGGCATCGTCGAGGTGGGCCGCAGCCTGGAGGCCCTCGACGCCAACATCGCCGAACGCGGCGCCACCGTCCTGGCGCTCCAGATGCTCTCCGAGCGTCGGCAGGTCGAGACCGAGGGTCAGGCGCGCGACGATTACCTCTCCGATCTACTGCGCAACAGCCGCGACAAGGAGCACCTGGTCCGACGAGGCCCGCAGTTCGGCATCGACCTGACCAATCCCCATGTCCTCGTTCGCTTCACCGTCGACGACGCGACCGACAGGCTGACGGCGTCGGCGATTCAGTCCCTGGTCACGCGCACCTTCGCCTCGGTCATGTCCATCTCCCCGCCACCGGCCGTCCGGCTGCCCGGGGCGGTCATCGTGATGGTCCGCCTGGAATCCGACGACCCCGACGAAGTCGGGCACGTCCGCGACCACGTATCGACGATCCGCGATCGACTCTCCGGTGACCTCTCGCTCGGGGCGACCCTGATCTCCGGGATCTGTCGCACCCCGGTCGACTATCCGCACGCCCATCGCGACCTGCGCGAGATGGGCTCGGTGGCAAAGTCTTTCGGTTGGGACGAGCGGGTGATGACGCTCGACGAGCTCGGCTTGTTCCGGGTGATCGTGTCCAGCGGCCACGTCAAGGAGGCCCTACACTTCGCGCACTCCTTCGTCGCGCCGGTACGACAGCACGACGACGGCACCCTCCTCGCCACCTGGCGGGCCTTCGTGGCCGCCGACGGCAAGGTGCAGGCGACCGCGTCGGCGCTGGACGTCCACGAGAACACCATCCGGTACCGCCTCGGGCGAATCAAGGAGATCGCACGGCGCGATCCGACCTCGCTGGACTGCCTACTGTCGGCGAAGATGGCCTTCCAGGTCCTCGATCTCGCAGGTCAGTGACCTACGACGACACCTGTTGGAGTTTCCTCCAACAGATCGGCACGACGACGGTTCTCCGCGAGGCGGACACGCCATAGGTTCGTTTCATGGCCCGCAGCAAGATCCCCGACCACCCCGCCCCCGCCGATTCGATTCCGGTGGACACCGCTGCGCTCGCGGTGTGGATGGACGAGCAGGGCCTGCCCGGCGGGGACACCATCAACCTCCGACCGCTGCACGGCGGTACCCAGAACATCATGGTGATCGTCAGCCGCGGCGGACGTGAGTACGTCCTGCGGCGCGGGCCCCGGCACCTGCGCCCGCAGTCGAACGCCGCGATCGCCCGCGAGATGACCCTGCTGTCGGCCCTGAGCTCGACGGAGGTCGCGCACCCGCGCTTCGTCGCCGGCACCACCGATCCCGACGTCCTCGGCGCGACCTTCTTCCTGATGGAACCGGTGCACGGGTTCAACGCCGCCGATGCGCTGTCGGCCCCGTACGCCGCGACAGCCGAAGGACGCGAGGCCATGGGTTACGCCCTCGTCGACGCACTCGCCGGACTGGCGGCGGTCGACCACTCCGTCGTCGGCCTCGACGACTTCGGCAAACCGGACGGCTTCCTCGAACGACAGGTACCGCGATGGCTGGCCGAGCACGAACGGTACGCCGGCACACCGGGATACCCCGGCGGAACATTCCCCGATCTGGATCGCATCGCCGGTTGGCTCGAGGACAACCGTCCCGGCCACTTCCGGCCCGGACTGTTGCACGGCGACTACCACGTGGCGAACGTCCTCTACGATCACCGCGCTCCCCGGGTCGCGGCCATCGTCGACTGGGAGATGGCAACCGTCGGCGATCCGCTGCTCGATCTCGGTGTGCTGCTGGCGATCTGGCCCGACGACCCGCGGCAGTCCGATCTCTACGAGAGCGCACTCGGACGCGCCGGCAACCTGCCGAGCCGGTCCGCTATCGTCGCCCGCTACGCGGAGCGTTCCGACCGGGATCTCGACGCACTGGACTGGTACACGGTTCTCGCGAGCTTCAAACTCGGCATCATCCTCGAAGGCACCTACGCCCGGTCATGTGACGGCAAGGCGCCCCGCGACGTCGGTGAACGACTGCACCGCTACGCCGACGGCCTGTTCGTCCGCGCACGCGGGATCATCGCCGGCGCCTGACCGCCGCGCCTCGCCGGTGCTTCCCCATCCACCCGTACTCGTCAAGGATCCCCCACAGAAACGGAGCACACCACCATGGCCTGGGATTTCTCCACGGAACCCGAATTCCAGAAGAAGCTCGACTGGATGAAGGACTTCGTCCGCACCGAGGTGTTCCCGCTCGAGACCCTCGATCTCGACTGGGATCAACTGCGCAAGGCGATCGCCCCGCTACAGGAAGAGGTCAAGGCGAACGACCTGTGGGCCGCACACCTCGACCCGGAACTCGGCGGACAGGGATACGGCCAGGTGAAGCTGGGCCTGATGCAGGAGATCCTGGGTTCCACACCTTTCGGACCGCTCGTGTTCGGCTGCCAGGCACCGGATTCCGGCAATTGCGAGATTCTCGCCGCAGTCGGCACCGAGGAGCAGAAGAAGCGGTGGCTCGAGCCGCTGCTCGCCGGCGAGTACTATTCCTCGTTCGCGCTGACCGAACCCGACAACGCCGGCGCCGATCCGACCAACCTCACCACCACCGCGGTCCGCGACGGGGACGAGTGGGTTCTCAACGGCCACAAGTGGTTCATCAGCAATGCAGCCACCGCCGACTTCATGATCGTCGTCGCCGTCACCGATCCCGACGCCGAACGCCACCGTCGCACATCGCAGTTCATCATCCCGATCGACGCACCGGGTCTCGACGTGGTCCGCGACATCGGTTCGGTCGAGAATCCCCGGCCGCGCCCGCACACCTACGGTTCGCACTGCGAGGTGGTGCTGCGTGACGTCCGGGTCGACGACACGGCACTCCTCGGCAATCGGGGCGACGGCTTCCTCATCGCCCAGAAACGACTGGGCCCCGGCCGGATTCACCATTGCATGCGCTGGATCGGTCAGGCGAGTCGCGCATTCGACATGATGTGCGAACGCGCCACCTACCGGTATGCCCACGGATCGGTCCTCGCCGACAAGCAGACGGTCCGCAACTTCATCGCCGACTCCGCGGCCGAGATCCAGGCCCTCCGTCTGATGACGCTGCATGCCGCATGGCGCATCGACGAGGAGGGCACGGCCGCCGCCCGCAAGGACATCGCGCTCATCAAGTTCTTCGGCGCCAAGATCTTGCACGACGTCATCGACCGCGCGCTCCAGGTCCACGGCTCACTCGGCTACAGCGCGGACCTGCCGCTGGAGTCCATGTACCGCGCGGCACGCGCCGCCCGGCTCTACGACGGTCCCGACGAGGTGCACCGCGACAGCGTCGCCCGCCAGTACCTCAAGGGATATACCCGACCGGCCGACGACCGGCCGACCGAGCACATCCCCACCCGGCGTGAGGCCGCCCGGCACCGCTTCGCCGAGTTGCTCGCCGAACAACCCTGACCCGATCCACGTCACCTCACACCCCAACCAGAAAGCGAACACATATGTCTCTCAACGGAAAAACAGCAATCGTCACCGGCGCGGCACAGGGCATCGGTCAGGCCACCGCCATCCGGCTCGCCGCGGACGGCGCCCATGTGGTCGCCGCCGACATCCAGGACTGCGAGGTCACCCTCAAGGAGATCGCCGAGACCGGCGGCTCCGCGGAGGCGATTCGCCTCGATGTCCGCGTCGCCGACGACTGGTCGGCGGCGGTGGAGCAGGTGACCGCCTCCCGCGGCTCGATCGACTGCCTGGCCAATGTGGCCGGTGTGGTCAACATGATCAGCGAGGACACCGTCGTCGGTCTCACCGAGGAAGCATGGGACCTCGTCGTCGGCACCGACCTCAAGGGTGTGTGGCTGGGTATGCGGGCGGTCATCCCGGGCATGATCGAGAACGGTGGTGGCCGCATCGTCAACATCTCGTCGATGGCCGCGCTTCGGGGTCTGCCCAACCTGGCGTCGTACTCGGCGGCCAAGGGCGGCGTCGTGGGTCTGACCAAGCAGGCGGCCTACGAGTACGGACCGCAGAACATCCTCGTCAACGCCATCGCACCGGGCACCATCGACACCCCGATCCTGGCCGACATCACCGAGGAGATGCGGCAGGCGAATGCCAACGCCCACATCGTCCGCAGGCTCGGCCGTCCCTCGGAGATCGCCTCGATGGTCGCCTACCTCATGCGTGAGGGCGACTTCCTGACTGGCGAGATCTACCCGGTCGACGGCGGCTGGGCCGCCAAGGGCAACTTCTGAGAGGAGATCTCAGCCGCGCAGCTCGATGCCATGAGCGGTCACGGCGTCGAGCAGCGCCGTCGGGCGATCGGCCGGCGGCACATCGTGCACGAGCGCGAAGGAACACCCCAGCGCACGGGCACCGCCGTCGGCCTTCTCGCTGTCCCCGACCATGAGCACGTCGCCGGCCGGCACGCCGATCGGGTCGAGGGCGGCGCGGAAGAGGCGCGGTTCGGGTTTGATCGCGCCGACCTCATAGGAGAGCGCGTAGGCGTCCACGAGGTGGTCGATGCCGTGCAGGGCAAGGACTTTGCGCAGGTCGAAGGCGATGTTGCTGACGATGCCGATCGGCACCCCGGTGTCCGCGAGACGCGTCAGCACCTCGACGGTGTCGGCGAACGGCACCCACGATTCCGGGTCGAGGACCCGGTCGTAGAGCGAGTTGGCGTGACCGGCGTTGCTCATCCCGACCGTGCGCAGCAGGGCGAGGTATCCGACCCGGTGCAGCTCCGGATCGAGATCCCTTCGCTCCCAAGCGGTCCGATCATCACCCTCGATACCCTCGGGCAGTCCGACCGGCGCGACCATGCGGCGGATGATGTCCGCCTGCCGCTCCGGGACGAACGCCTCGCCCGAATCGTCGAGGAGATCGACGAACCAGTCGTCGCGCGCCTCGAAGCGGAACAGGGTGCCGGAGAAGTCGAACAGGACCGCCCGCGGAGTGCTGGCCCTGTCCACGAGATCGGGGGTCATGCGCCGGCGGCGGCGACGACATCGGCGAGGCCACGGGCGACCGCGCCCGCCTGCTCCGCGGTGCCGGCTTCCACCATCACCCGGACGAGCTGTTCGGTTCCGGAGGGACGCAACAGAACTCGTCCCGATTCGCCCAGTTCGGCCTCGGCGTCGACGACGGCCTGCTTGACCGACTGCGACTCGGCGACTGCGTGTTTGTCGGCGACGCGGACGTTGATGAGCTCCTGCGGCAGCACCGTCACGATGCCGGCCAGGTCTGCCAGCCGCGACGAGGTGGCCGCCATGCGGGCCATGATCATCAGGCCGGTGAGGATGCCGTCACCGGTGGTTCCCGATCCCGGGACCACGATGTGGCCGGACTGCTCACCGCCGAGGGAGTACCCGCCGCGACGCAGCTCCTCCACCACGTAGCGGTCGCCGACGGCCGTGGTACGAACCGTGATTCCCGCCTCGCGCATCGCGATGTGCAGACCGAGGTTGCTCATGACGGTGGCGACGAGGACGTTCTCGTGCAGACGGTTCTTGTCGGCGAGCGATGTCGCCAGGATCGCCATGATGGCGTCGCCGTCGACGATCTGACCGGTGGAATCCACTGCGAGGCAACGATCGGCGTCGCCGTCGTGGGCGAGACCGAGATCGGCGCCGTGCTCGAGGACGGCGGCCTGCAGCTTGTCCATGTGGGTGGAACCGCAGTCGGCGTTGATGTTCAGGCCGTCGGGATCGGCGTGGATCGTGATGACCTTGGCACCGGCGTCGGCATAGGCCAGCGGCGCGAGTTGCGACGCGGCGCCGTGTGCGCAGTCGACCACGACCGTCAGACCGTCCAGACGCTCGTCGACGGCCTGGGCCAGGTGCCGCCGGTAGCGGTCTCCCGCGTCCGGTGCGTCGAGAACACGACCGACCGCCGCACCGATGGGCCGGACGAAGTCGTCGTCCATCGCCGCTTCGATCCGGTCCTCGACCTCGTCGTCGAGCTTGTGCCCGCCGGCGGAGAAGAACTTGATCCCGTTGTCGGGCATGGGGTTGTGCGACGCGGAGATCATCACGCCGAAGTCGGCGTGGTAGTCCGCGGTCAGGAACGCGACCGCCGGGGTGGGCACGATGCCGACGCGGATGGCGTCGACGCCGGTCGCGGCGAGTCCCGCGCACACGGCGGCTTCCAGCATCTCGCCGGAGGCTCGTGGGTCGCGACCGACCACCGCACGCGGGCGGCGCGAGTGATCGTCGGACAGGTCTTCGAAAACGACCGCGGCGGCCGAGGCCAGGCGCAACGCGAGCTCGGGAGTGAGCTCGGCGTTGGCCAGGCCTCGGACGCCGTCGGTACCGAAAAGGCGTGCCAAGATCAGCGCTTGGAGTACTGCGACGCCTTGCGGGCCTTCTTGAGGCCGTACTTCTTGCGCTCGACCGCACGCGGGTCACGGGTGAGGAAGCCGGCCTTCTTCAGGGCGGGGCGATCATCCGGGGTGACCTCGATGAGGGCACGAGCGATGGCGAGACGCAGCGCACCGGCCTGGCCCGAGGGGCCGCCACCGACGAGCTTGGCGTAGATGTCGAACGACTCGGTGCGCTCGACGGTGACCAGCGGAGCCTTGATGAGCTGCTGGTGCACCTTGTTGGGGAAGTACTCCTCCAGCGAACGGCCGTTGAGCTTGAACTCACCGGTGCCCGGCAGCAGGCGAACGCGGACGATGGCTTCCTTGCGGCGGCCGACGGTCTGGATCGGACGGTCGATCACGACCGGCTCGCGAACCTCTTCGACAGCGGCAGCGGTGTCGTAATCGTCGGCAGCGGCCTCGACGGCCTCCACGGCCTCAACGACCTCGACAGCTTCTTCGACGGCCTCGACGGCCTCGTTGATGTTCTCGTTGGTCACTGGGCCACCTGCTTGATCTCGAAGGGGACGGGGCGCTGAGCCGCGTGCGGATGGTTCGGGCCTGCGTAGACCTTCAGCTTCGAGGCCATCGCCCGGCCGAGCTTGTTCGAGGGCAGCATGCCCTTGATGGCCTTCTCGATGACGCGCTCGGGGAAGGTCTCGAGCAGCTCGGCGGTGGTGCGGGACTTCAGGCCACCGGGATGCCCCGAGTGGGTGTAGTTCAGCTTGCGGTCGGCCTTGTTGCTGGTCAGCGCGACCTTCTCCGCGTTGATGATGACGACGAAGTCGCCACCGTCCATGTGCGGGGCGTAGGTCGGCTTGTGCTTGCCGCGGAGCAGGTTCGCGCTCTGCACGGCCAGCCGGCCGAGCACCACGTCGGTGGCGTCGATGACGTGCCACGTACGCGTGATGTCACCGGCCTTCGGGGTGTAGGTAGGCACAGTTGGTCCTCAACTCTTGTCTTGTGGGTGCTGGTCGGATGTACGGCGGAGGTTGTTCCCGGCGACCAGTGGGGACCCGGGCCTCTTCTGCCTGTGCACACGCGTGTGCGACAGGCGCCGAGCACCAGCGATCCAGGTTACGCGACCGTGCAGGTCAGGGTCAAAACGCCGAGCCGACCCGTCACGCTCGTCACCTACTGTCCCACCCGTACCGATCTGACGGCCTGCGCGCATTCGCGGTCCACAGATTCGGCGGCCGTCCCGGCCTGACACCCGATCGACACCTGCAGACCGTCGTCGACGATGACATACCAGCGGATGGTGCTGCCCGACGCCGGAGCCTCCCGGTAGCTGATGACGTCGCGTCCGGCGTAGCGGGTGTCCGCGGAGAACTCGGTGACGACGTCGTCGCCCCGCTGGTCGATGCGATTACGCAGACTCGTGGCGACGGACTGCCGGGTCGACCCGTCGCGCAGCTCGGTCAGGACCGCGATGATCCGCCGGCCGTCGTCGGAGGAGACGAACACGGCGCGGGTCGTTGTCGGGTCGTCGGTGGTGTCGCTCGGGGTGTCCTGCCCGGACTCCCGCCAGTTCCCGGGAACCGACAGCGTGGCGCGCCCTACCGCGACCTCGGCAGCAGCGGGCGCGGGGTCGTCCCGCTGCCACCACCCGACCCCGACGGCAACGGCGACGACCACCACCGCCGCGGCCGCAGCACCGGCCAGCACACGACGGCTGCGTCGCCTCGACGCGTCCGGCGCCGGCATCGCGGGCCCGTCGGCCACCGGCACGGCGTCGTCGGCGACGCCACCGGTCCGGCGGCCCAGACGGACGAGAAGGTCGCGGTCCACCGGCACGACACGGCCCGCGATCGCGTGCGCGGCGACCAACTCTGTCGCCGCCGCCACCTCCCGCGGATCGTCACCGTCGACGAAGACGGCTTCGACCGCGTCGTCGATGATCGCGAGCCCCTCGGCCTCCTGGTCCCCCGGCTCGATCACGCCACTGCGCTCGATGTCCCAGCCCTCGGGGTGTCGCCGCACGATCTGCACATCCCAGGCAGCCGGGCGTGGACGGGCGGGATCGTGGGGCGGTTCCGGGATGTGCGTGGTCTCCACGACGGCACAGCGCCGCACGGTGATGTCGGCGTGGCTGCGCGCGATGAGGACCGCACGCGGGAGAAGCGTCAGTGGCGCCTGGCCCGCCCTCCGCCCTCCGGCATCGGCCAGCGACGACGCGCGCCGGTGTCCCCAGGTACTCGGATGCCCGACGATCAGCGGACGGTCCGGATCCGAGGCGTGGACACCCATCTCGTCGAACACCTGCTGCCACGCCTGCCGCAGGTGCCGGCGCCGGCCGTCGAGCACGACCGTCATCTCGTCGACGGCGAGGAGCAGCGGGCGCAGATCGCGGTCAGGGCACCTGTGCCCGGTGACCGGATCCCAGATCCGTGGTTGCCCGAACGCGAGGTCGACGACCGTCGGATGGCGTCGGCTCACCCCGCTCCTGCCCGTACCCGTCTCGTCCAAGGCAGATCCGTCGCTAGTCGTCGGCCGGTAGGTGGGCGACCTGGATCATCTCCTGTGGACGCACGCGCGAGACGAGCTCACCGCGTCCGGGCACCAGCCGCTGCATGCGGCTGCGTCCGGTGATGAAACCTTCGTCGCGGTCGCCGCTCATCAGCAGGATGTCGGACGACAGGTCCTTCAGCCGCGCGATCACGGGATCGAACATCGCCCGGCCGAGGCCGCCGGATCGACGCGCCAGCACGATGTGGAAACCGATGTCCCGGGCGTGCGATGCGTACTCGATGACCGGCAGCAACGGATTACCCGACGACGTTGCCACCATGTCGTAGTCGTCCACCACGAGGTACACCTCCGGCTTGCCGACCAACCACGAACGCTCCCGCAGCTGCTGAACGGTGACGTCGTTCGGGGGCATGCAGTCCTTGAGATACGCCGCCAGCTGGTTCATCAGTGTCATGGCATTGTCGTGCGAACTGGCGTATCCGGCGAGGTGATCGCCGTCGACCACGCCGAGCATCGTGCGGCGGTAGTCGATGAACGCGATCTTCACCTGCTCCGGGGTGCCGCCGGCGACGAGGCCGCGAACGATCGCGCGCAGCACGTTCGTCTTTCCGTGCTCGACGTCGGCGAACACCATGAAGTGGGGCTGCGCGTCGAAGTCGAGCACCACCGGGGCCAGCTCCAGTTCGCCGACGCCGATCGCGACCTGGTTCAGCGACAACGTGACCCCGGCCGCGGCCAGCCCGTTCTGAACGGCCGACATCGCGATCTCGGTGCTCAGCTTGCGGACCGGCAGCGCCGAACGGCCCGGGTACGCGGCGGCGAGTTTCTCCGCCGAGGCCGCCACACCGGCGGGCAGCGACTCGGCGCTGCTGACCGGGTCGAGGCGCGGCAGGGCGATGAGCATGTGGAGCTCCTCCGCGGTGAGACCACGACCGGGACGGTTCTGCGGGACGCCCGCAGCGGCGCGGCGACTCATCTCGGAGTCCGACGGGTCGCCGAGGCGCAGTTCGATGCGCGTACCCAGGAGGTCTCGGACCGCCGGGCGGATCTCGGCCCACCGCGAGGCGCTGACGATCACGTGCACGCCGAAGGACAGCCCCTGAGAAACGATCGTGGTGATCTGCTCCTCGAGCGACTCGAGTTCGGAACGCAGCACGCTGATGCCGTCGAGCACGAGGAAGACGTCGCCGAACAGGTCGGCGGCCAACGGATCGTCGGGCGCGAGGGTCCCGGAGGCGAACCAGGCCGCACGGCGGGCCCGGTAATCACGCATCGACTCGACGCCGAGACGGCCGAACAACAGCTCCCGTGCCCGGACGACCGCCCCGACCTCGGCGACGGTGCGGCGGACGGCATCCATGTCGCCGCGGGACGCCACCGAACCCACATGTGGGAGACCGGCGAGGCCGGCGAGACTGCCGCCGCCGAAGTCCAGGCAGTAGAACTGCACCTGTTCCGGCGTGTGCGTGGCCGCCGCGGCCATGATGATCGTGCGCAGCGTCGTCGACTTACCCGACTGCGGGCCACCGACCACGGCCACGTTGCCGGCCGCGCCCGCCAGGTCGATGACGAGCGGGTCGCGTCGCTGGTCGTAGGGGCGGTCGACCAGACCGATGGGCAACACGAGGTTGCCGGGGACCGTCGGCTCGGTCCAGTCGCGTGCTCCGACCAGGTGTTCCACGGTCGGCGAATCGTCGAGCGGGTCCAGCCAGACCCGGTGAGCCGGCGGGCCGGAGCCCTCCATGCGACCGATGATGGTCTGCATCAGCGTCGGCACCGACACCGAGGTCGGCTCGAAGTCGGCGGGCGCGGCGTCGAGGGCCGGCGGCTCCTCGTCGAGCAGGCTCGCCGCCTGATCGAGCAGTGACCGCGGGGAACCCTCGTCCAGCGGGACCGGCAGCGCGGTGAAGACCTTGAGGTTCCCGAGTCGCGGTATCCCCGACGTCATGGTGTCCGAGGTGTCTGAGGCCACGGCCGGCGAATAGTAGGGACCCGAGACGTACGAGGTGTTGAACCGGACCGGGTCGTCCGAGTCGCATTTCAGGTAGGCCGAACCGGGCACGCTCGGTAGGTGATAGGCGTCGGGAACACCGAGTACCGACCGGGATTCGTTGGCGGAGAATGTTTTCAGGCCAATTCGATACGACAGGTGGGAGTCGAGCCCACGGAGCTTGCCCTCCTCGAGACGTTGCGAGGCCAGCAGCAGGTGGATGTGCAACGAGCGGCCCAGACGACCGATCGCGACGAAGAGTTCGGCGAAATCCGGTTTCTGCGAGAGCAGTTCGGAGAACTCGTCGACGACGATGAAGAGGGCAGGCAGCGGTTCGAGGCGCACACCCGAGGCGCGGGCACGTTCGTAATCGGCGACGTTGGCGTAGTTGCCCGCCGCACGCAGGACCTCCTGGCGGCGATTCATCTCGCCCGACAACGCGTCCTTCATGCGGTCGACCATCGACAGTTCCTGCTCGAGGTTGGTGATGATCGCCGCGACATGCGGTGCGGACTCCAGCCCGAGGAAGGTCGCGCCGCCTTTGAAGTCGACGAGGACCAAGTTCAACTCGGTCGGCGAATGCGTGGCCAGCATGGCGAGGACGAGGGTCCGCAGGAACTCCGACTTGCCGGAACCCGTCGCACCGATACAGAGGCCATGGGGTCCCATGCCACCGTGGGCGCTCTCCTTGATGTCGAGTTCGACCGGCGCGCCGCTCGGGGTGTATCCGATCGGCACCCGCAGACGTTCACGACCGGTGCGTCCGCGCCAGGCCGTGGCCGGGTCGAAACGGGCGGCGTCGTCGATGCCGAGGAGGGCGGGCAGGCCCGGATCGGTCGAGGTGGCCTCGGATTCCAGGTTCGCCAGGGTGGCCGCCGTCGCCAGCCGGTACCGGGCCATGCGGCGTGCGATCGCCTCCGCCTCGGCGATCGTCAGCGAGTCCATGTCCGCGAATTCCTCGACACCCGCGACGCTACGGGCCGAGACCTTCCCCCCGCGCACCACGAGCTGCAGGCCGCGCCGGGCCGCGAGACCGTCCGGCGGTGCCGTCAGGTCGAGGACGGTGACGCCCTCCATGCCCGCGGAGCTGAGGATGCGCTCGTCGCCGGCGACGTAACCGTCGTCGATGACGACCACCAGATGGGCGCGGTTCCCGTTCGGCGGCGCCGACCGGCTGAACCGACCACGCTCCAGCAGGTCGGCGGCCAGCGCGTTCTCGAGATCGGCGAGCGTCGGATAGATCATCCGCATCGGCCCGATACCGTCGCGCAGCGTCGGATGTCCTACGTGCGGAAGCCATTTCGCCCAGTCCCAGGCTTCACCGGCGGGGTCGCCGGTGACTATGCCGATGTGGAGGTGGTCGGGGCCGTGGAAGGCGCAGAGTTCGACGATCATCGAGCGGACCAGTTCCCGGGTCTCCTGGCGGGCACCCTCGATGTTGATCGCCGGGAAGCCACGGAGCGAGATCGACCGGGGCAGGCTGTACACCGCGGAATGGGTCCGCACGAAGCGACGCAGGGCCACCATCGACACCGGCTCGATGTCCTCGAGCGGGCCGGTCTCCGGCGGCATCAGCCGGGTCGCGAGGCGTTGGACGCCGACTCCCACACGCACATGGGCGAAGTCGTTGTCGGCGGGGCGTCGCTCCCACATCCGCCGGCTGCCGACGACGTCGAGCAGCGCGTGCGGATCGGGATGACTCCAGGCACGGGCGGCGCGCTGGTTCTCCACGGTGTCGAAGACCTGGGCGCGCAACTGGCCGAGGTAGCGGAAGTAGTCCTTGCGCTCCTCGTTGAGTTCCGCGGCGCGCTTGCCGCCGCCGCGCCCACCGGCGGCGAACATGCCGAACATCGACATGAGCATCATCAGCGGGAACATCATGAACAGCGGATTGGTCAGGATGTTGCGGCCACCGGTGACCATCATCAGCGCGATCATGCCGACGACGGCGACGATCATCACCACCGGTAGCAGCTTCATGAGCAGGTTGCCGGGCACCACGCGCGGGACGTCCGGCGGCGCCTGGATGTTGACCTCGCCGCCCGGCATTCGAGGCGGCGTGATGCGTGGCCGACGCACGAATCCCTCAGTGGTCGTGACCACTCGATCCCCCCTGACACCTCGAGCTGTGTATCCCCGGGCGGGCGAACCCGCTGAAGTTGGCTATGTTAGCTGCTGAAACCTGGGGGAGGATTGACCTGTATGTCACCTGTGGACGGATTCGCGCCGGGACACCCGACGACCGCCGCGGACGGCAGTGGCGGTGACCGTCGACGCGCGGACACCGCAATCGAGCCGCAGCTCGTACGTGTTTCGGTGCTGGGCGGCAACACCCAGCTCGACGTCGGGCTGCCCGCGGGCATCCCGATCGCCGGACTCATCGGTGACCTCGTCGCACAGATCGAGTCGCGCAACCCCAACCGCCACGACCCGGACGACCCCGACTCGGATTCCCGCGGCCGCGGCCGCCCGCACGACCGGCAGAACCGCTGGACCCTGGCCCTGGTCGGCCAGGAACCGCTGGCCCTGCACCGCTCGCTGTCGGAGTCGGGAATCCGCGACGGCGACCTGCTCCTGCTGACCTCCACCCGGACCGGTGAGTCGCCGATCCTGTTCGACGACGTGGTCGATGCCGTTGCGCGACTGAACGAATCCCAGTTCATGAGTTGGACCGCGACCTCGGCGAGGTGTGTGGGTCATGCACTGGCCGTGGTCGCGGCGGTCGCCGCCGCGGCGGGGCTCGCCGCGAGTCGACTCGACAGCGGCGCACTGTGGCTCGCGGGAGGATCCGGGCTGGCGGTGATCGGACTGATCACCGCGGCCACGATCGTCGCGCGCTACTACCGGGATCAGCTCAGCTCGACGATCCTCTCGGTCTGCGCGGCGCCGATGGCATTCGTGACGGGCATGATCCTCACCCCCGGTTCCTTCGGCGCCGCACATCTGACACTCGGATTCGCGCTGACCCTGGTCACGGCGGTCATCACCTACCGGATGACCGCGGTCGGTGCGACCGCCCACAGTGCGCTGACCAGCGCCGCACTCGTCGGCGCCCTGGGATGTGGTGCCCGAATGCTCATCGACGCAGACGTCGCGGAGGTCGCGGCCGTCGTCGCGGCGGTGGGTCTGCTGCTGATCGGGCTCTCCCCACGACTGACGATCCTGCTCGCCAAACTGCCGTTGCCGCCGGTCCCCACCGCGGGCGCGGCCATCGACGTCAAGGACATCGAACCGCAGCCGTCGATCGAGGGCATCGGCGCGATCGGGGCCACGGCACTGCCGAAGGCCGATGCGCTGGAACGTCGCTCGTACATCGCCAACGCGTACCTGACCGGCATCATCGGCGGCCTCACCGGCATCGTCGCGATCTCGGCGGTGCTCACCGCCGCTCCCCTCGCCGGCTTCGACTGGAAGAACGCGGCCTACGCCGCGATCATCGGCGTGGTCCTGTGCCTGCGCGGACGCTCCCACAGCGACCTCTTCCAGGCGGCGATCCTCATCATCGGCGGCTCGCTCGTCGTGCTCACCCTGCTGGTCGGTCTGGCGTTCGGGGACGGCCGGTGGCCGATCGTGTCCTTCGCATTGGGCAGCGTCGTCCTGATCGCCGCACTCGTCTTCGGAGTCGTTGCGCCTCATCAGGATTTCTCCCCGGTGATGCGCCGGTGGGCGGAGATCGGCGAGTACATCCTCGTCGCGCTCATCGTCCCGCTGCTGCTGTGGCTGCTCGACCTGTACCGGATCGTCCGGGAGATCTGATGTCCCGGGCACGCACCCGGATCGCGGCGCCTCTCGCACTGGCGCTGACCGCGACCCTGCTCGGGTTGACCTCCTCCCCCGCCGCCGCAGTCACCCCGCCGCGTGTCGACGCATCGGCACTGATCCGTTCGGCACCCGTCGCACCGCCGGAACCGACCGAGCAGAGCCATCTGTGCAATACTGCGACCCTCACCCGCAACACCGCGAATCCGACTGCCGCCCAATCGATGATGAATCTCGAGGAGGCCTGGCGTTTCAGCCGTGGCGCCGGACAGCGGGTGGCGGTCATCGACACCGGCGTGACACCGCACCCGCGACTCGGGCGCGTCACCGCGGGCGGCGACTACGTCTCGAACGGCACCGGACTCGAGGACTGCGACGCCCACGGCACCCTGGTCGCGGGCATCATCGCCGCCCGGCCGAGCACCTCAGACGCCTTCGCCGGGGTCGCGCCCGCAGCTTCGATCATCGGCATCCGCCAGTCCAGCAGCGCCTTCAAGGCCAAGAACGATCGCCGCGACGACGACCCCGCACCGGCGGTCGGGTCGGGCTACGGTTCGGTCCGGACACTCGCCCACGCCATCGTCCGCGCCGTCGATCTGCGCGCCACCGTCATCAACATCTCCGAGGTCGCGTGCGCGTCGGCGGCCGACAAGGTCGACGACCGCGCACTCGGGGCGGCGATCCGGTACGCCTACGACCGCGATGTCGTGGTCGTGGCGGCGGCCGGCAACATCACCCGGGACGGCGCCTGCCAGAGCCAGAATCCGACGCCTCCCGCCGGCGACCCGGAGGACTGGAGTGCGGTGACGACGATCGCGAGTCCCGCGTGGTACTCGCCGTACGTCCTCACCGTCGGCTCGATCGACGCCGCGACCGGCACACCGAGCGATTTCAGCCTCCACGGCCCGTGGGTGGGTGTGGCGGCACCGGGCACCGACATCGTGAGTCTCGACAGCGCGAAGGGTTCGGACCGCCTGGTGTCGGCGCAACGCAGCGAGAACGGGCCGCTGCCGCTGATCGGGACGAGCTTCGCCGCACCCTACGTCGCCGGTACCGCAGCTTTGGTCCGGGCACGGTTCCCCGACCTGAGCGCACGGGAAGTCATGGATCGGATCGTGGCGACCGCCCACGCCCCGGGAACCGGACACGACCAGCGGATCGGTCACGGGGTCGTCGACCCGGTCTCCGCCCTGACCGCGGAACTACCCGTCGATCAGCGGGCCGGGCCGCAGTCGGCCCCGATCGCCGCACCGGTGCCCCCGACGCCGCCGGACCACACCGCACGCAACGTCGCCATCGCGGGGGCGGGTGTCAGCGCCGCGCTCATCGCTACCGTGCTCACGATCGCGCTGCCCCACCGTCGGGTGCGCAAGCTCGACCCCGACGAGTGCTGATCAGAGCGATCCTGATCAGCTGGTGGTACGCGCGGGCCGCAACTCGCGCGGCAGCGCGAAGGTCAGTGTCTCGTTGGCGGTGTTGACGGTGTCCACCGTGTCGTAGCCGCGTTCGGCGAGAAAGTCGAGCACGCCGCGGACGAGGACCTCGGGCACCGACGCACCGGAGGTGACGCCCACCGTGCTCACACCTTCGAGCCAGACGTCGTCGATCTCGCGCGCGTAGTCGACCAGGTGGCCGGCCCTGGCGCCGGCCTGCAGGGCCACCTCGACCAGGCGAACCGAGTTCGACGAGTTCTTGGAACCGACGACGATGACGAGATCGCAGTCGGGGGCCATCGCCTTGACGGCGACCTGCCGGTTCTGGGTGGCGTAACAGATGTCGTCGCTGGGCGGATCGTTGAGCAGCGGGAACTTCTCGCGCAGGCGCCTCACCGTCTCCATGGTCTCGTCGACCGACAGCGTGGTCTGCGACAGCCAGACCAGCTTCGACTCGTCGCGCACGGTCACCGAGTCCACACTGTCCGGGCCGTCCACCAGCTGGATGTGCTCGGGCGCCTCACCGGCCGTCCCCTCGACCTCCTCGTGGCCCTCGTGGCCGATCAGGAGGATGTCGTAGTCGTCGCGGGCGAACCGCTTGGCCTCCTGGTGCACCTTCGTCACCAGCGGACAGGTCGCGTCGATGGTCTTCAGGTTGCGTTCCGCGGCGGTCGCATGGACCTGCGGTGAGACACCGTGTGCGGAGAACACGACGATCGCCCCCTCCGGCACCTCGTCGGTCTCGCCCACGAAGATCGCCCCGCGATCCGCCAGGGTCTCGACCACGTGGCGGTTGTGCACGATCTCCTTGCGCACATAGACGGGAGCGCCGTGCTTGTCGAGAGCACGCTCGACCGTCTCCACCGCGCGGTCGACACCCGCGCAGTAGCCGCGAGGTTCGGCGAGCAGGACACGCTTCGTGACAGACATGCTTCCAGGGTACGGGTTACAGACGGGTGCCCGTGATGGCAGAGTGTTGGCATGCATCGCGCACCCTACCCGGCCCGTATCGCCGCAGGTCTGATCGTCACCGCCCTCGAGGAGACGCGCAAGCTTCCCGCGCTGTTTGTCACCCTCCCGATGACAGCGGTCAGCCAGACCCTGCAGGCAGGTATGCGGGCCCAGCAGAACATCGCCGAACTCGCCATCAAGGGCGACGTCGTCCTGGAGATGATCTTCGACAAGCCCAGCGAGCAGCCCGAGTGGGCCCGCTTCGACGAGGACGACGTCGAGACCCCGGCCCCCGACGCCGACGCCGACGCCCACGCCGGCGACGTACCGATCGAGACGCCCGCGAAGCCCGCCAGGCCTTCCACGAAGGCCACCACCATCGACGACGAGATCGAGGCCGCCGCCGACGGCAACGACCCGGGCGACCAGCCCGCCGATGCCACGGATGCCACCGCCACACCGCCGCGTGCCGATGCCGGCCGTTTCGCGCTGTACAGCTCCGCGCCCGAAGACGTCCTGGACGCCGCGGAGACGCCGGCGACCCCTGCCCCGGCGTCGAAGAACGGCTCGACACCCGAGATCGTCGAACTCATCGACTACGACACCCTGACCCTGGCACAGTTGCGGGCACGTCTACGGGCGGTCGGCACCGACGACCTCACCAGCCTCGTCGACTACGAGAAGTCGAACCGCGGTCGCGCACCGTTCGTGACGATGCTCGAGAACCGGATCGCCTCGCAGAACAAGCGCTCCACCGAGGCGTGAGCGGGACCTCGCCGAATTCGGCCGAGAATCCGTGGCCGGTACGGACGGTCAACACGAAGATCGCCGACTGGATACACCGATTGGGCCAGATCTGGGTGGAGGGTCAGGTCACCCAGATCAGCCGGCGCCCCGGTACCCGCACGGCCTTCCTCACCCTGCGGGACCCGGCCGCCGACATCTCCATCTCGGTGACGTGCAGCCCGGATCTGTTGATGCGCACCGAGGTTCCGCTGACGGACGGCAGCCACGTGGTCGTCCTCGGCCGCCCGAGTTATTACACGGGCCGCGGCACGGTGTCGTTGCGGATCAGCGACATCCGTCCGGTCGGGGTCGGCGAACTGCTGCTTCGGATCGAACGCCTCCGTCAGCTGCTGGCCGCCGAGGGGTTGTTCGACAACCGGCTCAAACGTCCGCTGCCGTTCCTGCCCCGCGCCATCGGGCTGATCAGCGGGCGGGCCAGTGCCGCCCAGCACGACGTGGTCAGCGTCGCCACCAGCCGGTGGTCGGCCGTGCGCCTGGACATCCGTGAGGCACCCGTGCAGGGCCCGACGGCGGTGGCACGGATCCTGACCCACCTCGCCGACCTCGACGCCCACCCCGACGTCGAGGTGATCATCATCGCCCGCGGCGGCGGCAGCGTCGAGGATCTGCTGCCGTTCTCCGACGAGGCGCTGTTGCGGGCGGTCTCGCGGTGTCGGACGCCGGTGGTCAGCGCGATCGGGCACGAGCCCGACAATCCGCTGCTCGACCTCGTCGCCGACCTGCGTGCGGCCACCCCGACCGACGCCGCCAAGCGAGTGGTGCCCGACGTCGAGGCCGAACTCGCCGGGATCGACGACCTGCGCCGGCGTAGCGCTCAGGCGTTGCGCAACTGGGTGCGCCGCGAGACCGGGGTGATCGACGGACTGCGGCGACGTCCGGTCCTCGCCCGGCCGGGCGTGATCGTCGACCAGGAGTCCGCGAACGTGGCCGAGCTGGTGCGTGCCCTGCGGCGCGACGTCCTACGCCACGTCGACACCGAGGACCGGCGCCACGAGCACCTCGCGGCCCGGCTCTCGACCCTGGGCCCGGCCCAGACCCTCGCGCGTGGCTACGCGGTCGTGCAACGAACCGACACCGATGTGACCCACGTCGTCAGCACTCTCGACGATCTGCCGGCGGGCGCCGAACTACGCATCCGCGTCGCCGACGGCGCGGCGAGGGCCACCGTCACCGCCACCGAGGCACCCACATCCACGTCCACGGACGACGAAGGAGATTCGTGAGCACCGACGAGGAGTACACACCGGTCACCGAACTCGGATACGAGGAGGCGCGCGACGAACTCGCCGACATCGTCAGCACACTCGAGCACGGTGGCCTCGATCTCGACACCTCACTGGCCCTGTGGGAACGGGGCGAGGCGCTCGCGACTCGCTGCGAAGAACATCTCCGCGGCGCGCGTGAACGCATCGAAACCGTGATCGCACACAAGAATTCGGCCGACGAGGACGACGAGTAACGTCAGTCGAAGTCGACGAGAACCCGCTGGTCGACCGCGGACACCCGCGACCGCTCGGCGGCTCGAACCGGACCATCGGTGAGCACCAGCGGTTCCCGGCGGCCTGCCGGCGGGTCGACTCGCACGCACGGCACGCTGATGACCTGACCGCCGGTCGCAGCAACGGCCGCGCCGGCCCCGTACACGGGAACCACGATCACCAGCAGGGCGACGAGCACCGCGACGAGGACAAGTCGTCCCCACATGATGTTCAGCCAGGCGTCGGCCTGTGCGGACAACGACGTCGCCGGTGTCCACCTGTACCTGTGCCAGAATTCCCCGGACATGAGCGCCTCCTGGAGCAGACGCTATGAACGGAGGCACTCGTCATCGCGAGTAGTCGGCTACTCGAATCGTCTCCACTCAGGCATCGAGCGGTTGCTGCGTCGCCACCGACGACGCGATCGTCTCGATGTCGGAGTCCGGTCCCCGAGAGAGCACGCCGATCCGGACATCGCCGAAGTTGGCGATCCAGAACTTCTTGCCTTCGGAGGTCTCGTAGGTCACCCACTGCCGGCCACCTGCTTCGCGGGTACCGGTGCCGGTGGTGTCCGCGTACTCGCCACCGCTCCCGCCGAGGTACGGCACCAGCAGGTCCTCCGAGGCGTCGGTCTGACTCAGCTGCACATAGGCCTTGCTCGCACTGAGCCAGCCGACGGTGCTGACCCGATGTCCCTCGATCGCATCCGACGAGCCGGAGTTGGGCTTCCATCCTTCGGGTGTGGGCGGCCGGCGGATCGGGAACGGCATCTGCCGGGCGTCGGCGTCCAGTGCGGTGACCACATCGAACGCGGGCACCTTGCTGTCTGCGGGGTCCTGATTCAAGCCCACCGAGCAATTCCCCGACGCGATCGCCACCAATGCACACAGCGCGATCAGCGGCACCAACGACCAGAACATGTCCTTGCCGTTGATGAGAATGCGCGGTTTGTCTGCCATGTCGCCGAGTATCCCACCACCAGGGTCAGTCACCGAACGGCCGGTGTGACATGCAAGGATGGTCCCTGAGATCACCGCCACACCCACGGATCCCAGGGGCTGCGACCCACTGAGATCGGGGCCACACATGAGGAGCCGAAGCCCATGACAGCCAGCAACCACCAGGCACCCGATCGCAACCTCGCGATGGAATTGGTCCGTGTGACGGAGTCGGCTGCACTCGCGGCCGGCCGCTGGGTGGGTCGCGGTGACAAGAACGGCGGCGACGGCGCGGCGGTGGACGCGATGCGCCAGCTCCTCTCGACGGTCTCCATGCGCGGCGTCGTCGTGATCGGCGAGGGCGAGAAGGACGAGGCGCCGATGCTGTACAACGGCGAAGAGGTCGGCAACGGCGAGGGCCCCGACTGCGATGTCGCGGTCGATCCCATCGACGGCACCACCCTGATGGCCGAGGGCCGCCCCAACTCGATCTCGGTGATCGCGGTCAGCGAACGCGGCACCATGTACGACCCGTCGGCCGTGTTCTACATGGACAAGATCGCCGTGGGTCCGGACGCCAAGGGCGCAATCAACATCAACGAGTCGGTCGAGTGGAACATCAACTCGGTCGCCAAGGCCAAGGGCATCGACGTCGCCGACCTCACCGTCATCGTCCTCGACCGGCCCCGCCACGCCGATCTCATCGGCGAGATCCGCCAGGCCGGCGCCAAGATCCGCCTCATCTCCGACGGTGACGTCGCCGGCGCCGTAGCGGCCGCCGACGACTACTCGACCGTCGACATGCTGATGGGCGTCGGTGGCACCCCCGAGGGCATCATCACGGCCGTCGCGATGAAGTGCATGGGCGGCGAGATCCAGGGCAAGCTGTGGCCCCGCAACGACGAGGAGCGCCAGAAGGCCATCGACGCGGGTCACGACCTCGACCGGGTCCTCACCAACGACACCCTGGTGAGCGGCGAGAACAGCTTCTTCTGCGCGACCGGTGTCACCAACGGCGACATGCTGCGCGGCGTCACCTACCGTCCCAACGGCGCGACCACTCGTTCGCTGGTCATGCGATCGAAGTCGGGTACCGTCCGTCGCATCGAGGCCGTCCACAAGCCGGCCAAGCTGCGCGAGTACGCCCGCATCAGTCTCTGACGCTCGGCGTCGACCTCTGACACACCGAGCAAACGGCCCCGCGTCGGGGAGTTGCGACCGTGATCCACCTCACGAGTCCGGTCACCTCTGACGTGGGGCCGCTCTGCTGGGGCGATACGATCCGGTGCGTGAGTAAACCAGCCTCAGCCCCCGAGTTTCTCTACTCTGATCTGCTCCCCATCGGCGCCGACGAGACCCCCTACCGACTCATCACCACCGAGGGTGTCTCGACGTTCGAAGCCGGCGGACAGACGTTCCTCAAGGTGGAGCCGGAGGCGATCCGCAAGCTCACCGCCGAGGCCATGCACGACATCAGCCACTACCTGCGCCCGGCCCACCTCGCGCAGCTCCGCAAGATCATCGACGACCCCGAGGCATCGGGCAACGACCGCTTCGTGGCCCTCGACCTGCTGAAGAACGTCAACATCTCCGCCGGTGGCGTCCTGCCGATGTGCCAGGACACCGGCACCGCGATCGTGATGGGCAAGAAGAGCGAGGGCGTGCTGACCGGCACCGACGACGCCGAGGCGATCTCGAAGGGCGTCTACGACGCCTACACCCAACTCAATTTGCGCTACTCGCAGCTCGCACCGCTGACCACGTACGACGAGAAGAACACCGGGACCAACCTCCCGGCCCAGGTGGAGATCTACGCCACCGAGCAGGGCCCCAAGGGCCCGGAGTACAAGTTCCTGTTCATGGCCAAGGGTGGCGGGTCGGCCAACAAGTCCTTCCTGTTCCAGGAGACCAAGGCCATCCTCAACCCGAAGTCCATCCTCAAGTTCCTCGACGAGAAGATCCGCTCGCTCGGCACCGCGGCCTGCCCGCCGTACCACCTCGCCGTCGTGATCGGTGGCACCTCAGCCGAATTCGCACTCAAGACCGCGAAATACGCCTCGGCACACTACCTCGACAACCTGCCGACGCAGGGTTCGATGTCGGCGCACGGTTTCCGCGACCTCGAGCTCGAGGACGAGGTCTTCAAGCTGACCCAGTCCTTCGGCATCGGCGCCCAGTTCGGCGGCAAGTACTTCTGCCACGACGTCCGCGTCGTGCGTCTACCCCGCCACGGCGCGTCGTGCCCGGTGGCCATCGCGGTGTCGTGTTCGGCCGACCGTCAGGCGCTCGGCAAGATCACCGCCGACGGCGTCTTCCTCGAGCAGCTCGAGACCGACCCGGCCAAGTACATGCCGGCAGCCGGTGTGGCCGAGGACATCTCGGGTGGCGAGGTGGTCGAGGTCGATCTCAACCGCCCGATGTCGGAGATCCTGGCCCAGCTCTCGCAGTATCCGGTGAAGACGCGCCTGTCCCTCACCGGACCGCTGGTCGTGGCCCGCGACATCGCCCACGCGAAGATCAAGGAACGCCTCGACGCCGGTGAGCCGATGCCCGAGTACCTGCGCGATCACCCGGTCTACTACGCCGGCCCGGCCAAGACCCCGGAGGGCATGGCGTCCGGTTCGTTCGGCCCCACGACCGCGGGCCGCATGGACTCCTACGTCGAGCAGTTCCAGGCCGCGGGCGGCTCGATGGTCATGCTCGCCAAGGGCAACCGATCCAAGCAGGTCACCGAGGCGTGCAACTCGCACGGCGGCTTCTACCTGGGCTCGATCGGCGGCCCGGCGGCCCGTCTGGCGCTCGACTGCATCAAGAGCCAGGAGATTATCGAGTACCCCGAACTGGGTATGGAAGCGGTGTGGAAGATCGAGGTCGAGAATTTCCCGGCCTTCATCGTTGTTGACGACAAGGGCAACGACTTTTTCACCGACCCGAGTGGGGCCGTCAACGTCCCGCTGAGCGGCATAAGGATTCGATCGAAGGAGTAGAACACCTATGACCGAGGCACAGGGCAAGAACGAGGCACCGGGCAAGCAGGAATACCGCACCGAGCACGACACGATGGGCGAGGTGCAGGTGCCCGTCGATGCTCTGTGGCGCGCCCAGACCCAGCGCGCGGTGGAGAACTTCCCCATCAGCCATCGCCCGCTGGAACGGACGCAGATCCGCGCCATGGGCCTGCTGAAGGCGGCCTGCGCCACGGTCAACAAGGATCTGGGACTCCTCGATGCGGAGCGGGCCGACGCGATCATCGCGGCGGCCACCGAGATCGCCGACGGCAACCACGACGACCAGTTCCCGATCGACGTCTTCCAGACCGGGTCGGGCACGAGTTCGAACATGAACACCAACGAGGTCATCGCATCGATCGCGAAGGCCAACGGGGTGGACGTGCATCCCAACGACCACGTCAACATGTCGCAGTCGTCGAATGACACGTTCCCCACCGCCACGCATGTCGCGGCGACCGAGGCCGTCGTCACCGACCTCGTCCCGGCCCTCGAGCATCTCCGGAAGGCCCTGTCCGACAAGGCAACCGAGTGGCGTGACGTGGTCAAGAGCGGCCGCACACACCTGATGGACGCAGTGCCGGTGACCCTCGGCCAGGAGTTCGCCGGGTATGCACGGCAGGTGGAGGCCGGCATCGAGCGCGTCACCGCGACCCTGCCGCGTGTCGGCGAGCTGCCCATCGGCGGCACCGCGGTGGGCACCGGACTCAACGCGCCGGCCGGCTTCGGCACCAAGGTGGTCGCCGAACTCGTCCGCCGCACCGGTGTCGAGGAACTCTCGTTGGCCAAGGACAACTTCGAGGCGCAGGCCGCCCGGGACGGGCTCGTCGAACTGTCCGGCCAGCTGAAGACGATCGCGGTGTCGCTCACAAAGATCGCCAACGACGTCCGGTGGATGGGTTCGGGACCGCTGACCGGCCTGGGCGAGATCCTGCTCCCAGACCTCCAGCCGGGCAGTTCGATCATGCCGGGCAAGGTCAATCCCGTTCTGCCCGAGGCGGTCACGCAGGTGGCGGCACAGGTCGTCGGCAACGACGCGGCGGTCACCTGGGGCGGCGGCAACGGCGCCTTCGAACTCAACGTCTACATCCCGATGATGGCCCGCAACGTCCTCGAATCACTCAAGCTGCTGGCCAACGTGTCCCGACTGTTCGCCGACCGCTGCATCTCGGGATTGCGGGCCAACGTCGACCGTCTCCGCACCCTGGCCGAGAGCTCCCCGTCGATCGTCACACCGCTCAACAGCGCGATCGGCTACGAGGAGGCCGCCGCGGTCGCCAAACAGGCTCTCAAGGAGGGCAAGACGATTCGCCAGACCGTGATCGATCGGGGTCTCGTGGGCGACAAGCTCAGCGAGGAGGAACTCGACGCGCGCCTCGACGTTCTCAAGATGGCCAACCTCGACCGGGAACGCTGAGTACGGCCGTGCCATGATGAACCTGAAGCCCTTCCCCACGGACTGGCAGATCGCACTCGTCCTCGTCGCCCACCCCGACGACCCGGAGTACGGGATGGCGGCAGCGGTCGCGCGATGGACCGGTGAGGGCAGGCGGGTGGTCTACGCGCTCGCCTCCAGCGGCGAACGCGGCATCGAGGGAATGTCACCGGCCGAGTGCGGACCGTTGCGCGAAGCCGAACAGCGCGCCTCCGCGTCGATCGTCGGCGTCGACGAGGTGGAGTTCTGGGGCTTCCCCGACAGTGACATCCGTAACACCCCTGAACTCCGGGCGAAGATCACCGAGACCATCGAACGTATTGCGCCGCAGGTGATCCTGTCAGTGTACGGAGGTCCCGAATGGGCCCCCGGCCAGCCGAATCAACGCGATCACATGGAGTTCGCCTCGGCGGTGCTCGACTCCTACGACGCCCTGGTCGCGGCTGGATACAACGAGGTGCCCGCGTGGTTGTTCGAGAACGGTCCGGCGGCGACGCATGCGGTCGACGTCGACGAGCAGTTCGAGGTCGCCGTCCGGTCGCTCGCCGCGCACGACCGCTACCTGTCGGTCCTCGACCCGGACACCTCGGTCCTCGATCAGGCGCGCGCCCAGATCGACCGGGCGACGGCACCGCAGGACGGTGCCGACGGTGTGCGCACGGCGGGCTTCGAGCTCAAACGACCCATCAACATGTGACCTTCGGCCTCTCGCGAAACGTTCGCCGCCAGGAGAAAGTGTGAGGGTCAGTCTCTCGAACCCCCGAGAGTCTCCTCCAAGTACGTAGGAGGTGACCGGTCATCACTCTCACCGGTGTTCTCGTCGCATTCCTCGCAGCGTTCGCCGTCTGCGCTCTCGTCGGGCTCTCCATCTGGCTCGTCGTTCTCTTCGGCCTCCTGTCGGGAGTGCAGGCCGTGGCATGGGTGACCGAGCGGACGTCGGCCTGGCGATTGCCGGCCGACCACGACACCGGTCAGTGGGCCGGCCCCACCACCTGACCCGACGCGACGTGAACCTACGCGACGACGCGAACTAGAGCGGAACGGTCCACCGCACGGACAACCCGTGGCCCGCCTCGGGGGTCGTCAGGGAGAAGGTCCCGCCCAGTTCCTCGGCCCGGCGCCGCATGTTGGTCAGCCCACTCGCGGTGACGTCCCCGTCCAGTCCGACGCCGTCATCGGTGACCTCCACGACCAGATCGTCGGCGACCGAGATCGCGACCGTCAGCGTCGTGGCGTGTGCGTACCGGACCGCATTGCTCAACGCCTCGCGGACCACCGCGATCACCTGGTCGGCGAGTCGCGGCTCGACGATCGACAGCGGTCCCGCCATCCGCACATGGGTCTGTATCGGCAGATCGTCGACCTGCTGATCGATCGTCTCCTGCACTCGTTGCCGGAGACGTGTGGTCTCGGACTCTTCCGCCTGCAGATCGAAGATCGTCGAGCGTACGTCCTGCACGATGTCCTGCAGGTTGTTGATGGATCGCGTCAGCCGGGCCCGGATCTCGGGTGACTGGGTGCGCTGCAGCGTCGCCTGTAGCGTCAGCCCCTCGGCAAAGATCCGCTGGATCACGTGATCGTGCAGGTCGCGCGCAATTCGTTCGCGATCCTCCAGCACCCGCATCTGCTGGGTCTGGTTCGCCGCGCTGGCCAGCTGGAGTGCCAGGGCCGCCTGATCGGCGAAGTCCGCGCTCAGGCTCAGCAGGTCCTCTGCGAACGCGTCGCGTCCCTTGGACCGCAGGGCGATCAGCACTCCACGGGTCGACTCCACCGTGCGCAGCGGGGCGACCATGACCGGACCGTGCCGTATCGAGGAGTGCCCGGAGATGTCGTACTCGAGTTGGTCACGCAGAACCGGCTGGCGTCGCCGGAAAGCGTCGCCGGAGGTCGAGCCCCTGGTGGGCACGATCCGCCCGCGGAAGACCTCGGCGTCGATCCCCTCGGCGACCGTGACGACGAGTTCTTCCACCGATTCGGGCGGCATCTCGTGGTCGTGGGGTTCGGCGATGCAGACCAGGTCGGCGTCGGCCAGTGTGAGCACCTTGCGGGCAATCGCCTCGAGGACCTCCTGGTTGTCGGCACCCGTCAGCAGCTCTGCGATGATGTCCCGATTCGCCTCGATCCAGGCGAGCTGTGTCTGCGCCTGCTCGTAGAGCCGGGCGTTCTCGATCGCGATGCCCGCCGCCGCCGCCAGTGCCTGGATGACGAGTTCGTCGTCCTCGGTGAACAGTGCACCGTTCTTCTTCTCGGTCAGGAACAGGTTGCCGAAGATCTCGTCACGTACCCGGATCGGGGCGCCCAGGAAGGTGGTCATCTGCGGGTGATTCGGCGGGAAACCGACCGACGAGGGATGCTCGGAGAGGTCGTCGAGCCGCAACACCCGCGGGTCGTCGATGAGCAGGCCCAACACGCCGCGTCCCGTCGGCACGTCTCCGATCTCGGTGCGGACCTCCTCGCTGATGCCCTGGGCGAGGAAGGCCGAGAGGTCGTATCCGCTGCCGAGAACGCCGAGCGCGCCGTACTCGGCGTCGACCAAGCGGATTCCGGCGGCGACGATCGACTCGAGAGTGGTCTCCAGATCGAGTTCGGAACTCACCGACAGCATGGCTTCGAGCAGACCGTCGATGCGGTCTCGGACATCGGCGATCTGCGTGATCCGGTCGCTGACCTCACCGAGGAGCTCACGCAATCGCTTCTGCGACAGCGCATTCTGTAGTTCGATAGACCTCGCGCCACGTTCCGGGAATTCGCGGACCATATTCTGGATGATATACCCTGCGGTCCGTCGAGTATTCGGTTGAACAATTCTCGACAAATGACTTCGAACCCCTCGATCAGTAAGTCCCGCACCACAATTGGATATTCCGTGAACCGTTGCATCAGTGGTGAAACGGACATTCCGGATATGCGCGAATCTGCCGGTCCGGGCAATCCGGGTGAAACACGTCTTGGGTCGTCCTACAATCCGTCTCAGCGGCACCCGCGCAGGAGGGAGGTGTGGCCGATGATCTCGGTTTTCCTCGTCGATGACCACGAGATCGTCCGACGGGGTCTCGTCGAACTCCTGGACCACGATGACGGTGTCCGGGTGGTCGGCGAGGCGGCGACCTGCGCGCAGGCACTGGCCCGCGTCCCCACCGTCAAACCCGATGTGGCCGTCCTCGACGTCCGCCTGCCGGACGGCAACGGGATCGAACTGTGTCGCGAGCTGCTCAGCCGCGTCGACGGCCTGCGCTGCCTCATCCTGACCTCGATGACCGACGACGAGGCCATGATGGACGCGATCCTCGCCGGCGCCAGCGGGTACGTCATCAAGGACATCACCGGCATGGAGCTGGCACGTGCCATCACCGATGTCGGCGCCGGCCGTTCGCTGCTCGACAACCGCGCCGCCGCGGCCCTCATGGACCGGTTGCGCACCCAGCGCGAGAAAGAGAAGAAGCCCGGCGACGCATTGAGCGAGCAGGAGAGCACTCTGCTCGCCCTCCTCGGCGAGGGGCTGACCAATCGGCAGATCGCCGCGCGGATGCACCTTGCGGAGAAGACCGTGAAGAACTACGTTTCCCGGCTGCTCGGCAAACTCGGCATGGAACGCCGTACGCAGGCAGCGGTGTACGCGGCGAAAGTGGCGCAGCGCGGCAACGGCCGCTGAGCTCCACGCTCTCTACCCCGCCGCCTCGAGCGCAAACGTGTCATTGGTCCCCATTCTGGGGACTCTTTACCCGATGACTCGCCCCTCGCCGAGGTCTGTACTGAGGAACGGAAGCCAATGCCGGGACACCCCGGCGCTCGGTGCGTGACCTCCAGAGGGGACAGCCGTGTGACCGCGTCCAGATTCACCGACGGGCCCGTTGTCGTCGGCATCGACGGTTCCGCCACCGCACGCGCGGCGGCACGCTGGGCCGCACGCGACGCCGCTCTCCACCGGTCCGAGATCGGGATGATCGCCTCGGCGAACCTCTCGGCCGACGAGCCGCACGTCCTCGATCCGCTTCGGGACCGGTGCGAACATGCGCTGGCGGAGGCCCGCCGGGTCGTCGAGGATTCGACCGACACCCCCGACCCGTTGAAGATCACGACCCAGGTGGTCGACTCCCCGCCGATCGCCGCCCTGCTCGACGCCTCGGATCGGGCGCGGTTGGTCGTCGTGGGCAACCGCGGGCACATGGCCGGACATCGGGTGGTTCTCGGGTCGGTGACCACCGCCCTCGCCGAGTACTGCAGATGCCCGTTGACGGTCGTCCGCGACACCCCAGCGCATTGGTCTCAGGCGAACGTCGTGGTCGGCACCGACGGTTCCCCGGGCGGACGCCGCGCGGTCAGCGCCGCATTCGCCGCAGCTGCCCTGCGCAGCGTGCCGGTCACAGTCGTCCACGCCTGGTGCGACGCCGACGTCGCCGACATGTCCGTGCCGTGCACGGTGTCCGACTGGCCGACCCATCGGAGCCGAGCCGACGCCTGGCTCGATGATGAACTGGCCGAGGAACGCCGACGATATCCCCAGGTCACCATCCGCTGCGCGGTAACCCGGGACCGTCCCGCACGCGCACTTCTCGACCACGCCCAAGCAGCCCAACTGCTCGTCGTGGGCGCCTGCGGCCGCGGCGGATTCGCCGGCATGAGACTCGGCTCGACGAGCCTGTCGGTCCTGCGATCCGCGCGGTGCCCGGTGATGGTCGTACCCCACGACCGCTGAGCCGCGGAACGGGGATGGCGGATCAGGCAACCATGTGCCATTCGGCCCTATGAGACCCACATCACCTCCGGTGACACTGAAGTGGTCGTTCGTCCAAGTCGCGAGTCCGCCGACGACGCGACGACAGGGCCCGAATCGAACCCAGCCACAGAGGTCCCGTCATGACAGTCATCTCCCCGTTGGCCGCCGAAACCGAGGGTTCGGCCGACCGGTACTGCGACAGCTGCGGACGCAGCTTCGTCACACGATCGCCGTTATCCCAGACCGACCGGGACGACTGGGCCAGGGTCAACGGCTGGCACATCGGGGCCGACGAGACCTTCTGCCCTGCCTGCCGGCAGGCACGCCTCGAGATCAGCGATCCGTGAGATCCGGCGGCGGTGTCTTCAGCCGCCGAGCCCTGCGCCGAGACCCAAGAGGGACGGCACCGCGCCGACCAGTTGCGACAGCAGGCCGGTCAGCTCATCGGAGGCAGGAAGGTCGGGAGTCGACGGCGTGGCACCCGGAGTTGTTTGAGGGGTTGCTCCGGGCGCCTCGCCGGTCGGCGCGCCCTGGTTCACGCCGATCGTGATCTTCGGGTTCTTCGCCGGGTCGAGCCAGACGAGGACCTTCTTCATCAGCTCGCGTTCGATGGCGACGCAGCCCATCGTCGGTTCGTTGTTGGTCACGTGCAAGAACATCGCCGACGCCTTGCCGGGCGTGCGCTGCGGGTTGTGCGCGATGTTGACGGCGTAGTCGTAGACCGGACCCGAGTTGTACAGGTTCTCGCTGTCACCACCGGGGCTCTGCGCCTGACGCACGTGGGTGTTGTAGGTCGGTGACTTGGGATCGGAATCCCACCAGTCCTGCTGATCGACCTTGATGTAGGGCATTTTGGTACCCGGGTTCTGCTGACGACCGAACGCCTGGTCGAGCGGGAACGTGCCCTGCGGCGTGCGGTGCACGTTGTCCTGCGGTTCGCCCATGCCCAGGGAACCGAGGAAGGCCTTGCCCGGCCCGAGAACCGGCTTCCAGCTGCCGTCGGCGCCCTTTTCGAAGGCCGTGAGGGTGGCAGTCGTGTCCGACGCCTTGGGCGCGGTCACCACGATCATCTGGCCGGTCGCCCCGCCGGCACGCTCGACGCCGCCGGGCGCATCTGCGGAACCGCTGTCGCCGGACAGCTGGTCGAGCACGTCGTCGAGCACCGGAATGCCCAGTCCCGTCGCCGCTCCCGGTCCCGTCGGACTCCCCGGAGTGGTCGGGGCGGTCGGCTCCGGCTCGGCGAAGGCCTGACCCGCGCCACCGGCACACGCGGCGAGCACCGCTATCACCAATAGTCCCAGAAGTCTCATTCGCCTCATCAGTAACTTCAGCACCACACCAGTGTGACAGTGCGCAAGATCTCGTGAGTCACGTGATGGTCACGGTGCAATGAGGATCAGATCAAGCATCCCGACCTCCGACCTCATTCCGGCCGCCGAGACGACCGTCGATTCTCGATGGAAAATCAACGATGATCCATTGCTCGCCGCGCAGGACAATGCGTCGGAAGACCAATTGTTCAACCACGTCCCGGGTAATTCACCGCGCTTTCCTTTGCAGGAACGAAACAAAATCGTTAGCGTCGGAAATGACGAAAGTCGATCAGCGACATCGTCGATCGGAACACCACCGACAAAGGAGAAACAATGGGTTCCCTCGAGAACATCGAAGTTGTGACAGCCCTCATCGATCTGCTCAAGGCGCTCAGCGGCGTCGACGGCGGCGCAGCCTGATCGCGCCCGAGAGACCGGTCCGTCACTGAGCTTCGCAGCGTGACAACGCCGCGAACACAGCGGTGGACCAGACGGAAGGCCGCGCCGATTCCCTCCCCTCAGCGAATCGTCGCGGCCTTCCTTCTTTTCACGCTCCCGGCGCGGACACACCCCGCCCGCTCGCTACGCTCCCGGCGCGGACACACCCCGCCCGCTCGCTACGCTCCCGGCGCGGACGGCCCGAACTCCTCCAGCATCTCCGTCACCAGCGCTGCGATCGGCGACCGTTCGCTACGAGTGAGGGTGATGTGCGCGAAGAGCGGATGCCCTTTCAGCTTCTCGATGACCGCGGCCACGCCGTCATGCCGGCCCACTCGAAGATTGTCGCGTTGCGCGACGTCGTGGGTGAGCACCACGCGCGATCCCGATCCCAGTCGCGACAGCACCGTCAGCAGGACGTTGCGTTCCAGCGACTGTGCCTCGTCGACGATGACGAACGAATCGTGCAGTGACCGACCACGGATATGCGTCAGCGGCAGCACCTCCAGCATCCCGCGGCTCAGCACCTCCTCGATGACCTCCGGTGAGGCGAGCCCCTCGAGGGTGTCGAACACCGCCTGTGCCCACGGACCCATCTTCTCGGCCTCACCACCCGGGAGGTAGCCGAGTTGCTGGCCGCCGACCGCGTACAGCGGCCGAAACACGACCACCTTGCGCTGGGTCCGGCGTTCCAGGACCGCCTCGAGACCGGCGCACAGTGCGAGCGCCGACTTGCCGGTCCCCGCCTTTCCGCCGAGCGAGACGATGCCGACGCTGTCGTCGAGGAGCAGGTCGAGGGCGACGCGCTGTTCCGCGGAACGCCCGTGCAGGCCGAACGCCTCCCGGTCTCCCCGCACCAGCTGCACGCGCTTGTCCGGATTGACGCGACCGAGGGCACTCGACGACGGACTGAGAAGGCGGATGCCGGTGTGGCAGGGCAGCTCCCTGGCCTCGTCGAGGTCGATGACGCCGTCGGCGAACAGCGCGTCGATCGTCGAGGTCTCGACGTCGAGTTCGGTCATCCCCGACCACCCGGAGACCACCACGTCCTGTGCGTGGTACTCGTCCGCGGCCAGACCGACCGCGCCGGCCTTCACCCGCAGCGGGATGTCCTTGGACACGAGGGTCACATCCTTGCCCTCGGCACGTAGGTTCAGCGCACAGGCCAGAATCCGGGAATCATTGCTGTCGGTGCGGAAACCGGCCGGCAGGACGGCCGGATCGGTGTGGTTGAGCTCCACCTGGAGGGTGCCGCCCTCGTCGCCGATCTCGATCGGCAGATCGAGCCGGCCGTGTGCCAGCCGCAGGTCGTCGAGCATGCGCAACGCCTCACGTGCGAACCAGCCGAGCTCGTGGTGGTGACGTTTGCCCTCGAGTTCGCTGATGACCACCAGTGGCAACACCACTGAGTGCTCCGCGAAGCGCATGACCGCCCAGGGGTCGGACAGCAGCACGGAAGTGTCGAGGACGTAGGTGCGTGTGGTCACGTGGGGCTCCTACGTTCATGCGGCGCCCGCACAAACCAGTTCTCGCAGTTGACCGGCCGGTCGAAGTCCGTTGCCCTCGGCGTCAGCCGAGGTGGACGAGGACCGGGGCCGGCCCCCTCGCGTTGCTGCTGCAATCCACGAATCGAACCTCCCGGACGAACCGCTTCCCCGCGGTCCGTACTCGACAACGTACGCGTTGGATTCATGAGCGGCGCGCCCGAATCAGGTGTGTCGGCGTGAATTTCGCGTTAACCGCAGTATCGTCTTCTCCAGGGACGCAAACGGCGCCACCAGGACATTCGTCGTCCTGATGGCGCCGTGCGCGCGTTCTGGGAGCGTTGGGCCGCGTCTAGCCGCGAGCGCGCGAGAGGATGCGCTGGCGCGCCGCCTCGGCCTCTTCGCCCAGCCCCTCCACGGAGTCGAGCTTGACCGCGTCGGCGAGGGTGGCGGCGATGTCCCGCCAGGTGTCGGAGTTCTCGTAGTCGGCGATCAGTGCGCGCTCGGCCTCGAAATCATCGATGTCGTGACCGATGGCCTCGGCCCGGCCCAGCGCCAGCGCGGAGTCGATCGCGATGACGGTGGCGTCCTGATCGGCGACGATGCCGGCGTTGAGGAACGCACCGAAGGTGTTGGCCTGCTGCTGGTCGTCGGCCGAGATCTTGGCGAGGATCTGCACCAGGACGTCGTCGGCGGCGACCGCCGACATCCGCTTGATGAAGCTGACGCACTGGTTCTCGTGCACGGCCATCAATGCGAGCACATCCAGCGGGCCGAGCGGGTCGACCTGCTCCGGGGTCTGCCGGTAGCCCTTGGTGACGTGGACGAGTCGCCGGTCCTCGGCGTCCACCGGGTCGATCGCGCGGCGCACGACGAGGTAGTCGCGCAGCACGATGGAGTGCCTGTTGTCCTCCGCGGTCCACACGCCGATCAGCTGACGCCACTCGGAGAAGGCCGGGAAGTGCTTCGCCAGCACGCGGTGGTACGACGGCAGGTTGTCCTTGGTGAGGAGGAGCGCCAGCAGCCCGGCACGTGCCTCGTCGGACAGCGTGGCCTGCGACGGGTCGAAGTCGTCTCCACCGAGAAACGCGAAGTTGCGTCCGTCGTCCCACGGCACCCAGTCGTGCGGGTTCCACGGGCTGGCGGCCGACTGGTGGTCTTCCGCGATCTCGGGAAGAGCCTTCTCGAGCGCGATGATCAGGTCGTCTTCAGTGAGTGCGTTCATCGCTGCAAGGATACGGAGCCCGCTCGACGGTGGGCAATCCAGGTCAGATCCGAGCCGAGTCAGATCCGACTCATCAGCCCCCACTCCTCGAGTCCCTCGTAGAGCGGGAAGTCGAGGGCGAGCTTCGAGACACGGCCGCGCAGCGTCGAGACGTCGGCCGACGAACCGGCGGCGAGCGCCGTGGCGATGATGTCGGCGACCTCGACGAACTGCTCGTCGCCGAAGCCACGGGTGGCCAGCGCGGGCGTTCCGATGCGAAGACCCGAGGTGACCATCGGCGGGCGCGGGTCGAACGGCACCGCATTGCGGTTGACGGTGATGCCGACCTGGTGGAGCAGATCCTCGGCCTGCTGTCCGTCGAGGTCGCTGTTGCGCAGGTCGACGAGCACGAGATGGACATCGGTACCGCCGGTCAGGACCGACACGCCTGCCTTGGCGACGTCTTCACCGGTGAGGCGGTCGGCGAGGAGCTTCGCACCGGAGAGGGTGCGACGCTGGCGGTCGGCGAATTCCTCGGTGCCGGCGATCTTCAGTGCGACGGCCTTGCCGGCGATCGCATGCATGAGCGGTCCACCCTGCTGGCCGGGGAACACCGCCGAGTTGAGCTTCTTGGCCCATTCCTGCTTGGCCAGGATGATGCCGGAGCGGGGGCCGCCGAGTGTCTTGTGCACGGTCGAGCTGACGACGTCGGCGTGCGGGACCGGCGACGGGTGCAGACCGGCGGCGACGAGTCCGGCGAAGTGCGCCATGTCGACCCAGAGGTGGGCGCCGACCTCGTCGGCGATCGAGCGGAACGCCTCGAAGTCGAGGATGCGCGGGTAGGCGGACCAGCCGGCAACGATGACCTTCGGCTTGACGTCGAGGGCGATCTTGCGCACCTCGTCCATGTCGATGCGGAAGTCCTCCTTGCTCACGCCGTAGAAGGCGTTCTCGTAGAGCTTGCCGGAGAAGTTGAGTCGCATACCGTGCGTGAGGTGACCGCCGTGGGCGAGGTCGAGACCGAGCATGGTCTCCCCCGGCTCCATCAGGGCCTGCAGCACGGCCGCGTTGGCCTGCGCACCCGAGTGGGGCTGGACGTTGGCGAAGTCGGCGCCGAACAGTTCCTTGGCGCGGTTGCGGGCGATGTCCTCGACCACGTCGACGTACTCACAGCCGCCGTAGTAGCGGCGTCCCGGGTAACCCTCGGCGTACTTGTTGGTGAGCACGCTGCCCTGCGCCTGCAGCACCGCGCGCGGCACGAAGTTCTCCGAGGCGATCATCTCGAGAGTGTCCCGCTGACGGCTGAGTTCGCCGTTCATCGCGGCGGCGACGTCGGGGTCGAGCTCCGCCAGGGACATCGAGTTCACGGATGACGAGTTCGCGGTCATGTCGTCAAGTCTAGGGAGCCCCCCTACTCATCCCCTAACCCGGCACCAGCTCACGCCGCAGGCTCGCCGGGATGAGAGGTTCGTCGAGCAACCGCCCGAAGGCCGCGGCGCGGTCGTCGGCGGCGTCGAGCCAGCTGTCGAGCAGCTGGTAACCCTCGACGTAGGTGCTGATGTATGTACGCCACAGCGGTGAGGTGAGGAACCGCAGCATCTGGCGGGCCCGCTCGGGCGGCGCGAGCAGCCACGTCTGCAGGAAGTCGGCCACCGAGTCGGCGCCGGCGTGCTGGTCGTGGAGCATCAGGGCCGCATCCTGTCGGACGGTCAGCAGCCCGGAGGTGGCGCGTCCGATGCGCATCGCCCGGTCGGCGTCGAAGCGCAGACCGAGGTCGGCGTAGATCTCCTGTGCCCAGGCCCCCCAGTCCTTGCCCATGATGGCCGTCAGGGCGTGGTCGGCGAGCCCCTCGGCCATGAGGCACTGCGGGGTGTTGACGAGGAAGATCGACTGCTCGTGCTGGCCGGCGCCGACGAGCAACTGTTCCTTGCGACAGTGCTCGGTGTGGTGGCCGGGGTAGGCCTCGTGAGCGATCAGGTGCGGAAGCGACGACATGTGCTGCGTGAGGTCGACGTTGATCGCGACCCGGGACCGGTAGTCGCCGAGGTAGTAGTTGAACCCCGACCACGGTTTGTCGGTGACGACCTCGAAGTCGACGATCTCGTTGTCCGGCAACGGGTATTGCGCGCGTACACGTTCCCGGAGGGCACCACTGAACGCCCGGACGCATTCGTCGACCTTCTCGGCGGGGATCTCGTCGGCACGACGATGCGCGGCGTAGGCGTCGCGCAGCTCGGTACCGGTGGCGTCACCGATGCCGAGCGCCTCGGCCAGTTCCGTGTGGGCCTGCCGGTAACGGTCGGCGTCGGCGAGGGCGATGTCGACGTCGAAATAGGCGCTGACCTCATCGACGAACGAGACGTCGTCGCCGGCGAACTTACGTGCCGAACATTCGAGCGCGCGCAGGTGGGCACCGATGAATTCCGCCCGGTCCGCGGGGAGATCACCGGGGAGGTCGGCGCGCAGGGCTCGCGCCTGTGCGGCCAGCTGCGCCGGGTCGGGTGCGGGTCCGTTGGCGATCTCGGCGCGCACCGCCGGGTCGCCGGTGAACGCGTCGACGAAGCCTTCTTCGAGCCGATCGAACGCCAGCCCCAGCCGCAGGTAGTCGGTGACGAGGTCGGGGTTCGCGTGGTCGGCCGGCATACCGGCACGTTACCGCGAGCAGACTCACCGCGTGGACCCACCGCGTCGCAGCCAGGGGTGGGCCCTAAGCTGTTACGCATGACGACCCGGGCAGCCGCGCGTACCACGACCCCGGAGCAGCGCTGATGGCCCGCAATGCCAGTGATCGGGACCCCAGCCTGTACCTGGAACTCGACCGCCGGCAGTGGCGCGAACTGCGTGAGTCGATGCCCCTCGTACTGAACGAGTCCGAGCTCGCCGAGCTCGTGGGTCTCGGTGAGCAGATAGACCTCGACGAGGTCGCCGACGTCTACCTTCCCCTGTCACGTCTGATCCACCTGCAAGTCGCTGCGCGCCAACGACTGTTCGCGGCCACCTCGACCTTTCTCGGCGAACGCCAGGTCAACCGACAGGTCCCGTTCGTCATCGGCATCGCGGGCAGTGTCGCCGTCGGCAAGTCGACGACCGCGCGCGTGCTCGCGGCCCTGCTCGCCCGGTGGGAGTCACATCCGAAGGTCGACCTCATCACCACCGACGGCTTCCTGCTCCCGACGGCGGAGATGCAGCGTCGGGGCATCTTGCACCGCAAGGGTTTTCCCGAATCTTACGACCGGCGCGCGCTGCTCAGGTTCGTGACCGAGGTGAAGTCGGGTGCTCGCGAGGTCGCCGCGCCGGTGTACTCCCACCTCGCCTACGACATCGTGCCGAACGTCTATCACTATGTGCGGCAGCCCGACATCCTCATCCTCGAGGGGCTCAACGTCCTGCAGACCGGCCCGACCCTGATGGTGTCGGATCTCTTCGACTTCTCCATCTACGTCGACGCCAGGATCGAGGACATCGAGGAGTGGTACATCTCCCGGTTCCTGCAGATGCGGACCACCTCCTTCGCCAACCCGGACTCCCACTTCCACGCCTACGCCTCGCTCACCGACAAGCAGGCGACGGCCGCGGCCCGGGACCTGTGGACCTCCATCAACCGGCCGAACCTGATCGAGAACATCCTGCCCACCCGGCCACGGGCCTCGCTGGTCCTCCGCAAGGACGTCGACCACTCCATCAACCGAGTGCGCCTGCGGAAGCTGTGAGCATCAGGTCCACCAGCTCGGCGCTGTTGCGGCCGGTGGACGCCCGGTCCGCTTCGCTGTTGGACAGGTGCAGGGCACCGATACCCATCGCGAAGATCCAGGTGGCCCGGATCGATGCGGTCTTCCGGTCCAGGCCTCCCATACTTTTTCGTATGTTACGTTTCGGCCCGTGGACTCCCCGACAGCCGGAACGGTCACGATCACCGACGAATTCATCGCCGCACTGGCCGAGCGCGCCGGTCGCGCAGAGGACCTACGGCAACTGCCCGCCGAGACGATCCGGGACGCGACCGACTCCGGCCTGTTGGATCTGTTGATCCCCAACCGGTTCGGCGGACTCGAAGCACCCTTCCCCGAGATCCTCGACCACGTCCGACGCCTGGCACACGGATGCACGTCGAGTGCCTGGACGCTGGGTTTCTACACGCTGCACGGCTGGATCACCGCACTGTTCGGCGAGGAGGCACAGAAGGAGGCGTTCGCCGATCGCCCGTACCTCGCACCGGCACCGCTGGCGCCGACCGGCACCGCGGAGCCCCGGGGTGCCGGTTTCTCGGTATCCGGACGCTGGTCGTGGGCCACCGGGATCATGGCGGCCAACTGGGTGATGGTGGGCGCCATCGTCACCGGCGACCGACCGGACGCGATCCTCGCGCTGTTGCCGATCAGCGACGCACGAGTCGACGACGTCTGGCACACCGACGGCATGCGGGCGACCGGTTCGAACGACGTGGTGATCGAGAACGCCTTCGTACCCGCCCATCGCACCGTCCGGGTCCGGGATCTGTACGCAGGCAAGACACCTGGCGCATCGCTGCACGACAACTACTCGTATCGCTGGCCGATGGTGCCTGCCCTCGCGCTGCTGGCCGCGATGCCCGCGCTGGGTACGGCCGAACGGGTCGCCGACCTGTACGCGGCACGACTCTCCGAACGGGTCCTCGCATACCAGATGGTCAAGCAGAAGGACAAGCCTGCGTCCCGAATTCGGCTGGGAGACGCGCGAATCCGACTACACGCCCTCCGTGGTCTGCTCGCGGAGACCACCACGACCATCGACGGAATGCTGGCTGCCGGAGAGACCATCGACATCCGCACGCGTGCGCAGGCACGCCTCGCCGCAGCCCGGATCGTGCACGAGTCGAGAGCGGTGATCGGCACCCTGCTCGAGGCTTCGGGTGCCAGTGTGCACTTTCTCGACCACCCGATGCAGCGTGCACGCCGAGACGTCGACGTCCTGGCCGGTCACGTCGTCTTCGATTACGACGAGATCCGGGAGATCGCGGCATCTCTCGAGATCGGCATGGAGATCTCCCCGTTCGCCATGGTTTAGCGTCAGCCGACGGTCACCGACGCACGCCGCTCGTCGAGCCCGGCCGGGTAGCCGCCGGCGATCGCGATCCGGTTCCAGGTGTTGATCATCGCGATCGCGGCCACGAGCTGACCGGTCTCGACGGCTCCGAAATGCACTCGCACGTCGTCGAATACGTCGTCGGTGACCGCACGGTCGCCGAGCAGTGTCAGCTGTTCGGCGAGCGCGAGGACCGCGCGTTCGCGTGCGTCGAAGACCGGCCCGGCCTCACGCCATGCCGGAAGCATCAGCAACTTGTGCGGGTCGATCTGCGCGGCCAGCGCGTCCCCCGCGTGCATGTGCAAGCAGTAGGCGCAGCCGTTCAGCTGCGACACCCGCATCGAGATCAGCTCGCCGATCTCGGCGTCGACACCCGCCGACGACGCGCGCTGCAGGGCGACCAGCGCCTTGTAGACGGCGGGATTGTCCCGCGGAATCCACATGCGTGTCGACGGGCGCGTGCGAACACTCATCGCGCACTGCCCGCGGAAGCGTCGGCGCGGCGGGCCAGCCATTGCTCGAGTGTGGTCGGGGTGACCACGTCGGGGTTCGCCGGCACCAGTCCCCCGCCGCGGATCGCCGGCCCACCGACGGGCGCCCCGAGAACCCAGCGTGGCGATCCCCGCCTTGCCGCAACGGCTTTCGCCACCTCGACGAGACTCATCTCGGCGGGCCCGGCCACCTCGATCTTGCGGACCCCGCCCCCATTCGCGGGGACAGGCGCCGCGGTTGCCGTGTCCACGACCACCTTCGCCACATCCCCCGCGGCCGCGGGACGGCACCACATCTTCGGTACGACCGCGACGGGGCCGAAAGCCATTCTCCCCATCATCTGTTCGGCGAGTTCGAACCACTGCACCGAGGCCAGGATGGTCAGCGACGCCGGGTCGACGACATCGCGGTAGGCGGCCTCCTGGGCCGCTTTGCCTTGGTAGTAACCGAATTTCGCGTTCACCGCCGGATCGTCGGCGTTGACGATGGAGACGACGACAACGTGCCCGACCGCGGCTGCGGTGGCGGCCCTGCCGATGTTGTGCGCCGTCGTCCGGAAGAAGTCGACGGCCTTCTTCGCACTCAGCGTCTCGAGGCTGAGGCAATCGACCACCGTGTCGGCCCCGGACAGCGCCTGAGCCAGGCCATCACCGGTGTAGGCATCGACCCCGGTCCCCCGGTTCGCCCGTATCACCTCGTTGCCGCGCTCGGCGAGGATGTCCGCAACCCGGCTACCCAGTTCTCCGCTCGCTCCGACCACCACGATCTTCATCTCGCCCTCCTCGCCGACATCGTCGGCCTCTGTGTGTCTGTTCACCTGTTCACCTGTTCAGGACTTACGCTAGTTCGGGATTAGCACAAGAAAGTGGTCCAATCCGATGGAAGAAACCGGAGTCAATCCGAGCGTCGCCCCTCCCGATCCCTGGGCGGAGGTCGCCGCGCGGCTCGGCGCCGACCTGTTTCTCGACCTGCAGCCGGACCCCGAGGCGAGTGCCCGCGGCCGGGGTGCGACGCTGCGTCGAACACTCACGGAGGCGTTGCGCTCGGCCATTCTCGACGGACGCCTGCCCGCCGGCACCGCACTGCCGCCCTATCGTTCACTTGCTGCCGACCTCGGACTGGCCCGCGGTACGGTGTCGACCGTGTACCAGGAGTTGATCGCCGAGGGCTGGTTGACCGCTCGCCAGGGCTCGTCCACGCGGGTGGCCGACGGCGCGGCACACCCCGACACCGCCATGAACCCCACCGACACCCAGATCGTCGGCGAGGAACCCGCGACGCCCACCACTTTCCGATTGCCGCACGATTTCTCGCTCGGTCAACCGTGCGCGAGCATGTTCCCGCGGACCGACTGGATCCGCGCCACCCGTCGGGTACTCACCGATGTCGGCGACGAGGCCTTCGCTCCGTCACACCCGCAGGGCCGACCGGAACTCCGCCGCGCCCTGAGCGGATACCTGAGCCGCACCCGCGGTGTTCGTACGAGCGCCGACCGGATCGTGCTCGGCACCGCGGTACAGTCCGCACTGGAGTTGCTGTCGCGCAACGTGTTCGGAGACGAACTCGCGGTCGAGAGCCACGGCCTGCCCTTCCACTGGCAGGCGGTCGAGCGCGGCGGCACCCGGGTGATCCCGATCCCCGTCGACGACGAGGGCATGGTGATCGACGAACTCGAGCGCAGCGACGCCTCGGCGGTCCTGCTGTCCCCGAGCCATCAGTTCCCGACCGGGGTCGCCCTGTCCCCGGCACGACGCATGCAGGTCATCGAGTGGGCGCGTCGCACCGGTGCGATCATCGTCGAGGACGACTACGACGGCGAATTCCGTTATGACCGTGACCCCGTCGGCGCACTGCAGGCGCTCGGTCCGGATGTCGTCATCCATGCGGGGTCGATGAGCAAGAGCCTCTCCCCTGCCGTCCGCGCCGGCTGGCTCGCCCTGCCACCGAGGCTGGTGGACATCGTGCTGGGCGCCAAAGGACTACGTGAACCGGATGCGAGCATCGTCGATCAGCTGATCCTCGCGGACCTGATCGACTCCGGCGCCTACGACCGACACATCCGCCGGAGCCGGCAGTTCTATCGACAGCGCCGCGACGCACTCGTCGACGCGGTCAGCGCGAGCGGATTCGATGTACCCGGGATCGCGGCCGGACTGCACGCGGTCGTCCCCGTCGGCCACGCGGACGAGCACACCCTGGTCCACCAGGCATTCGAACGCGGGATCGGGGTCGTCGGGCTGTCGTTGTTCCGCCATCCCGACGCCGACCCGCTGCCCAACGGCGGCCTGGTCGTCGGATTCGGAACTCCCGCGGCGTCGACCTTCACGACCGACCTTCAGGCGCTGCGCGACCTACTTGCCGTATCGCCTGCTGCGCGCCGAGTAGTCCCGTAGCGCACGGAGGAAATCGACGCGGCGGAACTCGGGCCAGTATGCGTCGGTGAACCAGATCTCCGAATATGCGCTCTGCCACAACAGGAATCCCGACAGTCGCTGTTCTCCGGAGGTCCGGATCACCAGGTCGGGATCGGGCTGTCCCTTGGTGTAGAGGTTCGCGTCGATCGCCTCGACGGTGACCGCCTCGATCATCTCCTCCGGCGTCGCCCCGGCGGCACGCTGTTCGTCGAGCAGCGCTCGCACCGCGTCGACGATCTCCTGCCGGCCGCCGTACCCGACGGCGACGTTCACGTTCATGCCGTTCCGTTCGGAGGTGCGCTCGGCTGCGGCCCGCAGCCGCCGGCCGACGGCGTCCGGCAGGGCGTCGAGCGTGCCGACGATGCGGATGCACCAGTCCCCGTCCGGCGAGGAGATCTCGTCGACGATGTCGGGCACGATCTCCAGCAGTGCGTCGAGTTCGTCCGACGACCGGTTCAGGTTCTCGGTGGAGAGCAGATAGATGGTGACGGCCTCGATGCCCAGACCCGCACACCAGCCGAGCATGTCGGCGATCCGCTGGGCACCCACCCGATGTCCGTGGCTGACGTCCTCGAATCCGGCCTCGCGCGCCCAGCGCCGGTTGCCGTCGCAGATGATCGCGACATGCCGCGGTAGGCGTTGGGTGTCGAGGAGTTGGATGAGTCGACGTTCGTAGATGGTGAGAACTGGTCGGCGCACCCGATCCGGCAGCAGCTTCATCCTTCGCGGCCTCGTGTCACGTGGGACACCTTACGCGTCGGGGTGCGAGCAGGATGACCCCGCCGACGTCCGCAGCCATCCCTACAGACGAGTAACTTACGGTACCGTAGGTTTTGTGAACACACTGCCGAGCCCGCCCCTGGACGTGAACGATCGCCCCCGTCTTCGCGGCGTGATCCACCACTACTCCGCGTATGTGGCAGCGGTCGCCGGCCTCGCGCTGGTCATCGGGGCCGCGATCCTCGACGGTGCCGTCGCCGCGCTGACCTGCGCGGTGTACGCCGTCACCGTGGTCGGGCTGTTCACCGTCAGTGCCACCTACCACCGAATCCCGTGGAAGACGGCGCGGGCGCGCATCCGGATGAAGCGCGCCGATCACGCGATGATCTTTCTGTTCATCGCCGGCACTTACACACCGTTCTGCGCCCTCGGGCTACCGTCCCCGGCCAGCTGGTGGGTGCTCGGCATCGTGTGGGCGGGCGCGCTCGGCGGATCACTGCTGAAGATCCTGTGGCCGGGCGCTCCCCGCTGGCTGGGCGTCACGCTCTACATCCTGCTCGGCTGGGTCATCGTCGTGGTCGCTCCCGCACTCGTCGCCCAGACCGGCTACCTCGTCATGATCCTGCTGGCGCTCGGCGGAGTGCTCTACAGTCTCGGCGGCGTGCTGTATGCCGCCCGCTGGCCCGACCCGTGGCCGCGCACGTTCGGCCACCACGAGGTGTTCCATCTGTGCACCGCGATCGCGGCACTGCTGCACTACACCGCCGCCTGGCTGGTCGTCACGTCCTAGCATTCCCGGCCGGCTCAGCAGGTCACATGTGCATGTTCATCGGCGGCATCATCCCCATGCCGTGCATCCACATCATCAGGTGGTGACACATATGCATCATCTGATCGACCATCCTCCTCACCTCCCCCCGGGTTTCCACGACGACCGGACGGCCGGTTCAGGAAGAGGGCCGCACGGTCGGTGCGCAGATGGCTTCGACAAACGACCCGACCGCGTTCTCCGGTAGGTGACGTGCGATATCGGCTTCGCTGATCATGCCCACCAGACGATGTTCCTCGAGTACGGGGACACGTCGGATCTGGTGTTCCTCCATCATGTGCATCACCTGCTCGACCTCCGCGCCGGCATCGACATGGTAGGTAGTGCCCTGTGCCAGATCGCTCGCCGTCATCGGCGTTACACCGTCAGTTGCCCTCGCCACCCTCGGCGGGGCTCCTCTTGATCTCGATCCGCTTCTCGGGAGACGGCGCTTCGCTCACCGGCATCGTCACGGTGAGGATGCCGTCGGTATAGGTCGCGTCGATGTCGTCCTCCTTCGCACCTTCGGGCAGCGGCACGGAGCGATAGAAACTCCCGTAGTGGAACTCCGTCCGGGTGCCTTCTTCGCTGCGCTCCTCGCGTTCTGCCTTGATCGTCAACCGCCCGTCACGGACGCTGATGTCGAAGTTCTTGTCCGGGTCCATACCGGGCAGTTCGGCACGCAGGGTGTACTTGCCCTCATCGAGGTGTTCCTCGACGCGGATCAGACGTCCTGCCCCGGAGCCCCATGGAGGCATGGACTCGAATCGGGACATCAGATCGGACCAATCCGGCAGCGCCGGCCACGAGGGGTTGGGACGGCGGGCTGATCGAATACTCATGACTACCTCCGGAAACAGGGCAATTCGAGATGACTGACCTCTTGATTGCATGCCGAATCAGTACGTTGCGGTAGGGCCAACCGTCATCCATCGAAGGACTGCTGACTCAGTCCCACCCTCGCCTTCTTCACCTCGCCTTCTCTTCACGCGAACATCACGTTGCCGCCGCCTCTCGGTGGCGTCCACGTCAGGTGATCCTGGTCGGCTGAGGCCATGCCGGGAACCCCGGCCGGTACACCGCCGGCCACACTCCACTGCGACCCCGACCTCACCCTTCGGGCAGGCACCCCCCGACGCCGGTTCCTCTCCTGGGCCGGACTCGTGACGGGACTGGCCTTCACCCCGGGACTGCTGGGCGGAGCTCCTCCTGCTGCGACCTCCCCGGCGCATTCAGCCGGCGTGTTCTCCCTCGGAGTCGCCTCCGGCGATCCCCTGCCGGACGGCGTCGTGCTGTGGACGAGGCTGGTGCGCAATCCGTTCGCCCGACTGGGCGGGATGGGTTCACGTCCGGTGCGCGTCGAGTGGGAGATCGCCGCGGACGAGTCGATGACACGAGTCGTCCGACGCGGGGCCGCCCACGCCACCGCGGAGTGGAGTCACAGCATCCACATCGACGTGCGTGGCCTCGCCCCCGCGGCCGATTACTTCTACCGTTTTCGTGCCCTCGGCGAGATCTCCCCGGTCGGGCGGACCCGCACCGCCCCGGCTCCCCACGCCCGCGTCAGCGCCTTGTCCATCGCGGTGGCGTCCTGCCAGAACTGGGCGGACGGTTACTACCATGCCTTCGCCGACATGGCCGCGCACGCACCGGATCTGGTGCTGCACCTGGGTGACTACATCTACGAGAAGCCGATCCCGGGTGACGCCCGCCGCGGTGCGGCGCGACCGGTGTCGGCGGCACGCGAGGCCGTCGGTCTCGACGACTATCGGGAACGGTACGCCCTCTACAAGACCGACCCCGACCTGCAGCAGGCTCATGCGGCGTCGCCGTTCGTGATCTCCTTCGACGATCATGAGGTCGACAACAACTGGGCCGCAACGATTCCCGAGGACAAGACAGCCCTCTCGGAATTCGCCGTCCGCCGCGCCGGAGCGCTGCGGGCGTGGTGGGAGAACACCCCGGTGCGGACCACCGCACGACCTGACGGCACCTTCATCCGCGCGCACCGGCGCCTCACCTTCGGCGACCTCGCGGAGATCAACCTCCTCGACACCCGCAGCCACCGCAGCGATCAGGTGAACGGGGACAACGACTGCCCGCAGAACGCCCGAACCGCGGACCCGACGCGGACGATCCTCGGTCCGCGGCAGGAACGCTGGCTCCTCGACGGCCTGGCGTCGAGTCGCGTTCGATGGGATGTCCTCGCCCAGCAGGTCCCGATGGCCGACCTGGCCCGCGGCGAATCCCGGGCGGTCAGCATGGACGGGTGGAGCGGCTACGAGTCATCGCGACGTCGCATCCTCGACGGGGCGGCACACCGCGGCGTACGAAACCTGGTGTCCCTTGCCGGCGACATCCACCGGAGCGTCGTCGCCGACCTACGGACCGACTATGCCGACGCCTCCCCCACCCGCGGAGTCGAACTCGCCACGACGTCGATCACGTCCGGCGGCGACGGCGAGGACAGCGACGGCAGCGACCGCCAGTTGAAGGCCGCCTCGCCGCATGTGCGGTTCGGCAACTCCCAGCGCGGCTACCTGCTCAACCGCATACAGCACGACCGTTGGGAGGCCGAGTTCCGCGTGGCACCGTCGGTGCGATCACCACGCGGCCCGCTGCGGCGCCGCGCCGTCGTCACCATTCCCGACGCGACCGCCGAGGTCGACGTCGTCTGACCGTCAGGCGCGCGCGAGTACGTCGAGAACCGTGGCGCTGGCCTCCCAACCCATGCACTTGTCGGTGACCGACTTGCCGTACACCAGCGGGGTCGCGTCCGTCGACTGGGCGCCGGGCTCGAGGAAGCTCTCCAGCATCACGCCGCTGATGTTCGACGCCTCACCGGCCTCCCGGGCCGCACGCAGGGTCGCCGCGATCTCGGTGGCGACCTCCGCCTGGCGGATGTGGTCCTTACCGGAGTTGGCGTGCGAGCAGTCGATCATCACCCGTGCCGGGAGGCCCGCCTTCTCGAGGGCCTCCGCGGCCGACGCGATCGACTCGGCGTCGAAATTGGGTCCGCGGGTACCGCCCCGAAGGATGATGTGGCAGTCCTCGTTGCCGGCGGTCTCGACGACCGCGCCGTTGCCGAAGTCGTCGACTCCGAAGAAGACATGTTCGGCCGCAGCGGCGTTCACCCCGTCGATGGCGACCTGGACGTTGCCGTCGGTGCCGTTCTTGAAGCCGATCGGCATCGACAGGCCCGAGGCGAGCTGGCGGTGCACCTGGGATTCGGTGGTGCGTGCGCCGATCGCACCCCAGGCGACGGCGTCGGCGATGTACTGCGGGCTCGTCGGCTCGAGGAACTCACAGCCGACGGGCAGTCCGAGGTCGATGATGTCGAGCAGCAGTGATCGAGCGGTCCGCAAGCCACGTTCCACGTCGAAGGTGTTGTCCATGCCGGGGTCGTTGATGAGACCCTTCCAGCCGACCGTGGTGCGCGGCTTCTCGAAGTAGACCCGCATGACGATCTTCAGACGATCGGAGTAGGCCTCGGCCAGCGGTGCCAGACGACGGGCGTAGTCGATCGCGGCGATCGGATCATGGACCGAGCACGGTCCGACGATGACGAGCAGGCGCTCGTCGCGGCCGGCGAGGATGTCGGCGATCTCGTCGCGGTCCCGCGCAACCGCGAGCGCACGCCGTGCGGTCAGCGGCAGCTCGCTGCGGACGGTGTCCGGCGACGGGATCGGACGGAAGGACTTGATCCGACGATCGGAGGTCGATTCGGTTTGCTCGGCCGTACGCGTCGAGAGATCCGGGAGTGTGGTCACGATGTGTGCCTTTCGAGGTCATGCCCTGTCGGTGGTCAATCCGGGGCACGCCTTCTCAGTGGTGGAGCCCCGCTCAAAACGACAAGAGCAGCGACCGTATGGTCGCTGCTCGGGCTCCGGGTGTTACGTGCGCGCGCTTGGTCAGCGCTTCATCGTGGCCCCACCCGGAGCCTCGATAAAGCGCCAATAGGCGCGCACGGTGCTGATCACGGCGACAACACTAGCACAGGGCCCTCCTACGGATGGCCATGGGTGTCAGGGGTGGCCACGGTCGATCAGTTCACTGAGCACGATGATCGATTCAGACCTGTCCACCGGACCGGCAGCCCGGATGCGCTCGAGCGCCTGCTCGAGGTGGCGCACATCGCGGGCGCGAACCCGAAGGATGGCGTCGGCCTGACCCGAGATGGTCGCCGCGCTGACGACCTCGGGGATCGGTTCCCACGACGCCTTGAGCTCCTCGGGTGAGATGTTGCCGCGGCAATACACCTGCACATAGGCCTCCGTGGTCCATCGCATGGCGTGTGGATCGACGATCGCGGTGAACCCCCGGATCACCCCGTCGTCGAGGAGACGGTCGACGCGCCGCTTGACCGCGGGCGCCGAGAGTCCGACCTCGTCGCCGATCTGGGCATAGGTCGCCCGCGCGTCGCGGGTGAGGCAGGCAAGCACCTTCTCATCGAGATCGTCGAGGTGTCGCAACAGAGGTCCCCTTTCCGGGAATTCGCGGCGATTTGTTGCGCCCATACGCAATTCACGGCGATTGTTTGCACCGGAGTCCGACGATACCCTCGATTCATGACGCTGATGCCCCACGACGTGAAACCTCCCGACCACGATGTGGAACCGCATGTGGCACACAACTACTCGCCGATCCCGGTGACCGCGGCCACCGCCGAAGGCGCCTGGATCACCGATGTCCACGGCAAGCGTCACCTCGACTGCCTCGGCGCCTATTCGGCGGTCAACTTCGGACACCGGCATCCGCGGATCGTCGCGGCAGCACTCGAGCAGATCGACCGGGTCACCCTCACCAGCCGCGCGTTCCGCTCGGACCGGCTCGAACCGTTCTGCGCCGCACTTGCCGAGTTGTGCGGCAAGGAGATGGTGCTGCCCATGAACACCGGCGCCGAAGCCGTCGAATCGGCGATCAAGGTCGCCCGCAAATGGGGATACGACGTCAAGGGCGTGCCCGACGGCCGCGCCACGATCATCGTCGCCGGCGGCAACTTCCACGGCCGCACCACGACGATCATCTCCTTCAGCGACGACCCCGACGCGCGCAACGGATTCGGTCCGTACACACCGGGTTTCGTACGCGTCCCCTACGGCGACGTGGAGTCACTCGCCGCTGCGATCGACGAGACGACCGTCGGTGTCCTGGTCGAGCCCATCCAGGGTGAGGCCGGGATCATCGTGCCGCCCGACGACTATCTGCCGCGAGTACGCGCACTCTGCACCGCCGCCGACGTGCTGTTGATCGCCGACGAGATCCAGTCGGGCCTCGGCCGCACGGGGCGGACCTTCGCCCTCGAACACTGGGGCGTCGAACCCGACGTCTATCTGCTGGGCAAGGCGCTGGGCGGCGGGATCGTGCCGGTGAGCGCGGTCGTCGCGAACACCGACATCCTCGGGGTCCTGCACCCCGGACAGCACGGCTCGACGTTCGGCGGGAACCCACTCGCCGCGGCGATCGGTCACACCGTCGTCGACATGCTCGCCGAAGGCACCTGGCAGCGACGCGCCACCGACCTCGGCAACCACATGCACACGCGCCTCGGTGAATTCATCGGCCACGGTGTCGTCGCGACCCGCGGTCTCGGACTCTGGGCGGGAATCGATCTCGATCCAGCACTCGGCACCGGCAAGGACTTCTGCCTACGCCTCGCCGAGGGCGGCGTCCTGGCCAAGGACACCCACGGTTCGACGCTGCGCCTCGCCCCTCCGCTCGTCATCACGGTGCCGGAGATCGATTGGGCGGTCGACCGATTCGCGGAAGTGCTGCACGGCTGAAGTGCTGAACGGATGCCGTGCTGACCGGATGAGGGCGGACGGGTCAGCGTGACGCGAGCCTGCGGTCGCGGTTGAGCCACCACGTCGACGTGGACAGCACCGTGGCGAACGCACACCAGGCCGGGTAGGCAGCGAGGGCAGCCCCGGCCGGCGCATTCACGGCACCGGTGCGTCGGGCGAGGTAAGCGCTGCTGACCGTGAGGACTGCTGCGGCCACCGACGCAGTGCCCAGCGCCCCCTTACCGAAGTAGATCCAGCTCCACGCCCCATTGAGCGCGAGGTTGGCGCCGAGCGCGGCGAGGCACGCCTGTTTCGTGTCGTTCTTCGCGTCGCCCGTCGTTGCGCCTGCGGCGGATTCGTCCAAGCCGTCGATCGCGACCGCCGAGGTGACCGCGATGTCGGTGTAGAGGGCGGTCCAGGCCACCGGGAACACCCAGGCGGGCGGGACGAAGGAAGGTTTCTTCAGCCGCGGATACCAGGTCTCGACCGCCGGCCTGGTCACGATGCTGCCGATGGCACCGGCCGCGGCGGTGGCGAGTGAGGTCCCGGTCAGGGTGGAGATGCGCATGGCCACGAGTACCCGTCACGCGGTATCCGACACCTGCTTCACCTGAACTGCGCGGCGAGTGATTCCTCGTCCGTGACCGGAAGCCCGCACACCGTTCCCCGGCACACGTAGGCTGCGTCGCGTCCGCCGACCGGTCCGCGGGCGACCAGCAGCGGATGTGAATCCACTTCACCGGCGACGACGACCGCGCCGCCGGGGACATGCGCCCAGGACGCTCTGGTCAGCGACTGATCCGACGTCGGACCCTGCGCGACGGCGATCTGCAGCGGGCCGGCGACCCGCGCCGACATCACCGACATCCAGTGCCCGGCCGATCGCGGAAGCTTGGCGACGATCACCGAGGCACGGGACAGACTGTGTTCCAACAGTTCTGCATAGCCGACCGCCCTCTCCGGGTCGGCGAGCATCGACGCGGTCAGCAGCGCCTCGGCCATCAGCGACGCACCCGACGGAGTGGCGCCGTCGATCGGATCGCGAGGACGGGCGATGAGCCCTTCGCCCGTGGCGTCGAACCAGGCGCCGGGCGCCTCCGGGTCGGCGAAGAGTTCGATCGCGGTGTCGAGCAACCCCAATCCTGCTCCGAGCCAACGGGTCTCGCCGGTGACCTGGAACAGTGTCAGGAGAGCCGTACTCAAGGCCGCATGGTCGTCGAGTCCGCCGTCGGCCCCCACGGCACCGCCGAGCGACGAACGCTGAAGCCGACCACCGACCAGATGGCCGCGCAGCAACTCATCGGCGCAGCGGACCGCGTCGTCGACGAAGCCGGTCTCGCCCAGCCCGGCGCCCGCCTCGGCGAGCGCGGTGATCGTCATCGCGTTCCACGCGGTGACGACCTTGTCGTCGCGGGTGGGCTGGACACGTCTCGCCCGGGCGTCGAACAGCGCGGCGCGCACGGCGTCGAGGCGGTCGCGGTCCTCCGGATCCGCCGGGAGCTGCAGCGTCGAACGCCCGTGTTCGAAAGTGCCCTGATCGGTCACGACGAACAGCTCGGCGGCCCAACGTCCCGCCTCCGGCCCGAGCACCTCGACGAATTCGTCCGGAGTCCACACATACGTGGAGCCCTCCACCCCGCCGGCATCGGCGTCGAGCGACGAGGCGAACCCGCCCGGCACCCGGAGATCCCGTCGGAGGAACGTCACCGTTTCCTCGACGACGCGGTGCGCGAGCGGATCTCCGGTCCGCCGCGCGAGATGCGCGTAGGCACGTAAGAGCTGTGCGTTGTCGTAGAGCATCTTCTCGAAATGGGGCACGACCCAGCCGGCGTCGACCGAGTAGCGGGCGAAGCCCCCGCCGAGTTGGTCGTAGATGCCGCCGCGACCCATCGCGTGCATGGTCCGGGCGGCGGCATCGAGCGCGGCGGCGTCGCCGGTGCGTTCGGTGTGCCGGATCAGCGCTTCGAGAAGAGCCGAGGGCGGGAACTTGGGTGCGCCGCCGAAACCGCCGCGCTCACGGTCTTCCTCGTCCAGCACCGTGCGGACACCGTGTGCCAGCAGCCGGTCGTCGACCGGAACGGTTCCCGCGGGTAGCGGTGAGGTGTTCACCACAATGTGTTCGCGCACCTTCGCGGCGGTGTCGTCGAGGTCGGCGCGTCGCTGGGTCCACGCCTCGGTGACCGCGGTCAACACCTGCCGGAACGACGGCATCTGCCCGCGCGGACGGGGTGGGTAGTAGGTGCCGGTGTAGAACGGGTCGCCATCGGGGGTCAGGAAGCAGGTCATGGGCCAGCCCCCCTGCCCGGTCATCGCGACGGTGGCAGCCATGTAGATGGCGTCGATGTCGGGACGTTCCTCCCGGTCGACCTTGATGCAGACGAAGTCACGGTTCATCTGGGCCGCGGTGGTCTCGTCCTCGAAGGACTCGTGTGCCATCACATGACACCAGTGGCAGGCCGCGTAGCCGACCGACAACAGGACCGGCACATCGCGGTCGCGTGCCCGGCTCAGCGCGGCGTCGGACCACTCCTGCCAGTGCACGGGATTGTCGGCGTGCTGCCGGAGATATGGGCTCGTCGCCGAGCCCAGCATGTTCGACGACCCGTCAGGTGTCCGCCGGTCGTCGCTCATCGGTCCCGGCCGTGCTCGTCGCGTCCTGGTCGCCGGGTGCGGCGTCGTCGGGTGCTGCGCCATCGGTTACGGCGCCATCGGTTACGGCGCCGTCGGGTGCAGCGTCGACGTGCGCCGAGGCAGCGGCGATCGGACCGGAGGGATCGGTGCCCTCGTCGAACGCCTGATCCGCTTCGGGGTGCTCGGTGTCGAAGGACTCGGGCAGCTTCTTGAGCTGACGGCCCATCGACCAGATCAGGAACGCGGTGCCGACCAGCAACACCAGGATGACCAGCAGTCCCAGAGGGGACGACTTGCCGAATTCCGGTCCCTGCGGCTCCTCCGCCGCGACGACCATCACGGTGTTCACGAAGTCCACGTTGTTCACGATGTCGATGTTCATCACGCCTCGATTCCGGCGAACAGATCGGTTTCGGGCAGGGCCGTCTTCACGCGCGTCTTGGCCAGCTCGAACTCTTCGGTCGGCCACAGTCGCTGCTGCCACTCCAGCGGTACGGCGAAGAACATGCCGTTGGGGTCGATCTGCGTCGCATGGGCCCGCAGCGCGTCGTCACGCTGGGGGAAGTACTTGGCGCATTCCACCTGGGTGGTCACCCGGCCCATCAGGTCACCGCGGCTGGGATCCCACTTGCTGAGCCACTCGGCGAACGGACTCTCCTGGCCGTGACGCGCGAACTCGTCGGAGAAAAGGACCATGCGATCGCGGATGAACCCGTGGGTGTAGTAGATCTTCGACACCGTCCACGGTTCACCGGTTCCGGGGAACGCGTCGGGTTCCCCGGCCTGGTCGTAGGCCGCCAGCGACACCTCGTGGCAGCGGATGTGATCGGGGTGCGGATATCCACCGTGCTCGTCGTAGGTGATCATCACGTGCGGACGGAACTCCCGGACCACGCGGACGAGTGCCTCCGTGGCCTCCTCCAGCGGGACGGTCGCGAACGAGCCCTCCGGCAGCGGCGGCAGCGGGTCACCCTCGGGCAGCCCCGAGTCGACGAAACCCAGCCAGGTCTGCTTCACACCGAGCGCCTCGGCGGCCTTGGCCATCTCCTCGCGGCGGACCTCGGACATCCGCTCTTTGATGCCGGGACGGTCCATCGCCGGATTCAGGATGTCGCCCCGCTCGCCACCGGTCAGGGTGACGACGAGCACCTCATTGCCCTCGGCCGCATATTTGGCGGACGTGGCCGCACCCTTGCTCGACTCATCGTCGGGGTGCGCGTGGACCGCCATCAGACGGAACACACCCGGCTGCGGGTCGTCGGCGTGGGTTTCGGTCACAGTTCCTCACCTTCGGATCGCTACTCGTCCCATGGTAGGTATTGACGCGTGAACAGTTCGGATGGGGGCGCCGCAGAGCGCCCTCGCAGCGGCCCGCGCGCGACCTACCCGGAGCATTCCGCGACCGCTCAGACCCGTCGGCGCTGGTTCGTCGCGCTGTCGATACTCGTCGTGGTGGCCGGCGTCACGCTGGCGGCGATCGGGTACAGCAAGTTCGGCACCGCCGACGTGTCCGGCGAGGCCACCGGCTACGAGATCCTCGACAGCAACACCGTCGCCGTGCAGTTCACCGTCGACCGCTCCGACCCGAGCAAGCCCGCCGCCTGTGTGGTGCGTGGACGATCGAAGGACGGCAGCGAGACCGGGCGCCGCGAGATCCTGATCCCGGCCGACCCCGCCGAGCGGATCGGTGTCCGCACCGAGGTCACCACCTCCAAACCCCCGGTGATCGGTGAGGTCTTCGGTTGCACCGTCAACGTGCCCGCCTACCTGCATCCCGAGTCGTGAGCACCCGGCAGACCAGACCAGGCGAGACACCCGCACCCCGCGCGGCGTTCGCCGCCATCGGTAGCCGCTACTTCCCGCTGCTCGTCGGGCTGTTCGTCGGCGTGATGCTGATCAGCAACGTCACCGGCACGAAGGGTGTCGTGCTGTTCGACGACTGGCTCGACGTCGACCTCGGCCCCATCCACATGCAGGGCCTCGTCACCGACGGCGCGTTCTTCCTGTTCCCGCTCGCCTACGTCCTGGGCGACGTGATCAGTGAGGTGTACGGGTTCCGCGCGATGCGCCGCACGATCCTGGCCGGTTTTGCCGTCCTCATTCTCGCGTCGTTGTGTTTCTGGCTGACGATTCAGCTGCCCGCCGCCGATTTCTACGAAGGCCAGGAGGCTTTCGAAACCGTCGCCGGCGTCGTTCCACAATTCCTACTTGCCGGACTTGCCGGATATGTGGTGGGCGAGTTCCTGAATTCATTCGTGTTGGTCAAAATGAAAGAGCGCGCCGGTGAGCGACATTTGTGGGCGCGCCTTTTGGGATCGACCGTCGTCGGCGAATTCGCGGACACCCTCGTCTTCTGCTCGATCGCCGCATCTGCACTGGGTATCTCCACGTGGGGGGACTTCGTCAACTACACCGTTGTCGGGTTTGTCTGGAAGACAATGGTCGAGATCGTCATCATGCCGGTGACGTATTTCGTTGTCGGATGGCTGAAACGAGCCGAGCCCACCTATCAGGAAGCACTCGACGCAGCAACCGCCCGCACAACGGATGTGCCATAGGTCTCGTCGGCTGGTAAGATGGTCGGATACACGGCTCCGCGAGGGGTCGTGTTGCTGCATTTTTAGCGTCCAAATGTCGCGCGGTGAAAAAAGTCGCAACGCGGCGCGGGCAACACGAAGGAGTGACCGATGACCGACACCCAGGTGACCTGGTTGACCCAAGAGTCGCACGATCGCCTCAAGAGCGAGCTCGACTCATTGATCGCCAATCGTCCGGTCATTGCTGCCGAGATCAATGAGCGACGCGAAGAGGGCGACCTCAAGGAGAACGGTGGCTACCACGCTGCCCGCGAGGAGCAGGGCCAGCAGGAGGCGCGTATCCGCCAGCTCCAGGAGCTGCTGAACAACGCCAAGGTCGGCGAGGCACCGACCCAGTCCGGCGTCGCCCTGCCCGGCTCCGTCGTGACCGTCTACTACGACGGCGACGAGAAGGACTCCGAGACCTTCCTGATCGCGACCCGCGAAGAGGCCGCGTCGGGCGGCAAGCTCGAAACCTACTCCCCCAGCTCGCCCCTGGGCTCCGCACTGATCGACGCCAAGGTCGGCGAGACGCGTGAGTACTCCGTGCCCAGCGGCGCGACCATCAAGGTGACCCTCGTCAGCGCGGAGCCGTACCACAGCTGATCCCAGCCGTCTGACCACGAGCCGAGCCCGGGACGACATCGTCCCGGGCTCGCTTCGTCTGATCAACCTCGTTTCGACATGCAGACTTCGGTCGACGTCTGCCGGTCGGGACTGAGGTTCGCCTGTCCGCAGGTGCGGTCAGCCGAGGTTAACCTTCACACCGCCGGAGAACACCGAATCGTGGAGCTCGATGCTGGCCGGTTTGGCGTCAACGGGCATGTCGTAGACGACCTTGACCTCGACTGTGTTACCCGGATTGATGTTGTCCCAGACGGGAATGTCGCTGCCGCCGAGGTAGATCTGCGCGGTGGTATCGGGCTCGAAGCTGCGGCCCTCGGTGTCGAAGAGCTTCTGATTGGTGGGCGAGAAGTCCTTCGGCTCCTTGCTGGTGTTGTGCACCGTCATGGTGACGACCACGAACTGTCCCTGCGCCTCCGCCGTGAGGAACTCATTTTCGCCGACCGACGACAGGCCCGACTCGACGTTGGTGACGACGAACTCGAACTTGCCGTCGCGCACCGGCGTGTTCAGGCCGGCGGCCTGATCGTCGGCCTTCTTGTTGCCCTTGTCGTTTCCAGCATCGCCGTTACCCGAACCCGCCTGCTCGGCCGAGTTCGAGTTGTCCGACGAAGCGGTGTTGTCGGTCCCCTCGTCCCCACCGCCGGATACGGCGGCGATGATGACAATGAGCACGACCAGGATGCCGACGATCCACGGCCACTTCTTCTTCTTCGGCGGCTGGATCGGCGCCTGGTACGCCGGCGGTGCACCGTACGGACCGGGAGCTCCGTACTGGGGCTGCCCATAGGGCTGTCCCGGATAGGGGGCCTGTCCGGGCTGGGACTGTCCCGGATAGGCCTGTCCGGCCTGGGGATTCTGGGGGTCGGTCATTTCGTTCCTCTTTCACATGCGGACCGGGAAGCGGCCCGCTCAAATGTCATTCTGCACAACAGGTCTGACAGTTCCGCGGCGTCGTATGCTCGGAGGAATCGTGGGCGAATGCGCGACGATCACACTCAATTCCGAGACATATCGGTAACACCGTCAGAGACAGAACAGATGTGTTCCGCTAGCTGTGGTCAGCTCCGTAAACCGCCTGCTGATTGGTGAATCCCTCGAATTCCAACTGTTCGATCAGTCCCTGCCTGGAGAACGGGGAATACTCGCGGTACTGACGGGCAGACTTTGCTGCCTGTACATACCAATTCACCTCACCGTCGACCTCGCGCTGATCGACGGCGGCGGACGAGTCCGAGTATGAGAAGCCCTCGAACTCGAGCTGGCCGATCAGCCCAGACTTCGAAAAACTGCTGTACGCAAGGTACTCCCTCGCCATGGCGACCGCGTCTGACTTCTCCGACACGAGCTTGATCACGGGAGCCTGCACGCTCGGCGATGCCTGCGGGGAGACGCTCGTGCCGAAGCCGGCCATGACCCCGATCATCATCACGAACGCCGCCAGGACGCCTGCCGCCCACGGCCATCTCTTCTTCTGGGGGTTGCTCATCGTTTTTCCTTCTCTGCTCACGGTTCTGGGAAGCGGAACCGTGTCTGATAGCAAGGTGTCACGGGGGTACGACAAAAACGTTGGCGCACAGTGTCATCCGATCAGATGGTTCCAGTCTGACCGGCAATCACGTCGACTTCGGTCCGACGTGCAGACTTCGACCGACGTCTGCACGTCGAACTGAGGTCCACCGGTCACGCAGCCGCGAGCGCATCCAGCCACGGGCGGAGCAGACCGACCAACTCGCCGCGCTCGAGCGTCGCCCACGTCCAGCGGACCACCATGATCCCCTGCGCGCGGAGGGCGTCCTCGCGGCGCTTCTCTCGGATCAGCGCATCACGTGGCGTGTCCCCCGGACGCAGCAACCGGCCGTACTTATGCAGGCCGTCGAACTCACCGACGAGCTTTGCCTCCCAATCGAAGTCGGCACGCGCAGGCCCTTCGCTCGTCTGGAACGTGTGCTGCAGGCGCGGCATCGGCAGCCCGGCCACGATCATCTGAGCCCGACTCCATGATTCGCCGACGCTCTCCGACGCGGCGTCGGCAAGCGACAGGGCGCGCCGTGCCGTGCCCACTCCACGCCATCGTCCACGAGATTCGAGGATCGTCGTCATCGTGGCGAGGTCGGCTTTCCGAGCGAGGGCACCGTCGAAAACGACCAGAGCTTGTGCGAAGTCCCCATTCATGGCGACATCGACCGCGGTGCGCTCGAGGGTTGTCACCTGAACACCGTCGACGGAGGCGACGTGGTCCGGGGACAGCGGACCGGCATGGACGATGCGATGGCCGCGCACGAAACCACCGCGCTCGCGTGTCTTGGTTAGATGAACGACCTCACGCTCGGGATGCAGCAGCGACAGTCCATGGACGGCCGCCGCCGAGTCATGACTCAGCGTCGATGTGTCCCGATCACGAGCAGAGGTGGCAACGGCGATCGACTTGAGTCGGTAGAGATCGGCCTCATTCGTGTTGGATTCGGGATCGGAGTCCGCCATGGCGCAGACACCCGGAGCAAGCCTGACGAGTTCGCCCCGGCGCACCGCCGCCGCGACGACGTCGTCGGAGATGCCCAGCCGGAGGGTCGCCTCGCGTCGGATGAGTCCGTAGGGGTCGGTCGGGAAGACAGTCATATCTCTTGGACGCAGCGCGCCGGCGATTGGTTCACTTTCGTGGCCGGATCTCTCCGGCACTCTGACCGGCGAACCTCAACTCGACTGGCAGACTTCGATCGAAGTCTGGGAATCGGGTTGAGGTTCGCCTGTCCCATCGCGGAAGCGCCTGTGGGACCGAGACGTCGATGCTTCAATGGGCGCATGGCACCCCATTCGCTGGAGACCTTCGACCTCGACTTCTTCGACGACGCACCCGTGCGCCACGTGATCGACGTCCGACTGCCCGTCACGCCGCAGCGCGCATGGGCTGAGTTCACTCGCCAGAACACCCTCGACTGGTGTCGGGCGATCAAGTCGATCGAATTCACCTCTCCGCCGCCCTACGGCGCAGGCGCCACCCGCAAGGCCGTCCTGGGTCCGGGGTACGTGACGCTCCAGGAAGACTTCTTCCACTGGACCGAGGACGCCGAAGCAGGCCGGTACCACAACGCATTTCGGGTCAAGAGCGCCAACGTCCCGGGCATCCGCCGCTTCGGTGAGGCCACTCAGATCGACCCCGCCGACGTCGGTTGTCGCCTGCGGTGGACCTTCGCACTCGAGTTGCCGACCAAGTCCAAGGCCGTCACCGCGTTCTCCGGGCCGGCGTCGTCGACCGTGTACAAGACGATCGAAGCGGACACGCTGAAGTACTTCGCGCATCTCCCGTCGGCGGCGTAGTCGCGGATTCACGCAGCGAAAACGGTCCGGGTCTGCTCGTTCAGCACTTCCAGGTGCAGGGCTACCGACTCGTCGATCCCGACCTCGTCGATGAGTGCTGCCACCAAGCGGACAGGAACCGAATCCACCTGTAGCTCCACGCCTAGCGGCGCCAAGAGCAGGAGATTGGCCTCTGCCTCGACCACCAAGGGACGACGCTGCGTCGCGGCATGGTCGCGGCGCAGTCCCCGGTCCCTGGTCAGTAAGTGGATGACCATCCCATCGAACCTCTCGTCTGGTAGCTCTTCGAAGACCACGTTCGCGGAATGCCAATAGAGCCCGTCGATCGACATGTCGTGCGCCCGTCCGGCAATGGTTTCGTCGATGCGATGGCGTCCGGCCGACTCCTCGAAGAGCACAAAGCCGGCGTCGTCGCGCTCGACCAAGTCGAGAATGTCCCAGAGGTCGGCGGCATCATAGGAATCGCCGGCTCCCGTCAGCACCGGCATCGCCGACCTCTCCACCCACGTCAGGGGCACGTACGGCAATGTCCGCGTGGCATACTCCGCCGCATCCCTCGTCATCTTCAGTCGCGGCATCCCGTTTACCAACAGCGACCGACGCGCATGGTGCTCTTGGCAGACAGGCCCGTCGAGGGACTCGAGTTCTTCGAGCAGCGTCTCGCACGTACGCCTGAGCCACCGCCAGCTCTCATACAGATCCGCCCGAATCCGCTCCGCGTGCTCAGGTCCCCATGCCGACTCGGATGAGTGTGAACGTCTTCCCATGCACGGCAAGGTAAGTGCGCACGAAGCCCGACGACGAGGAGCTTGCACAGGCATACGGCCCATCCACAACCTCGCCGAGCTATCCCCGCAGGAAACCGGCCTCGCTCAACGCGCGTCGGACGTCGTGCTGGTGATCAGGCCCACGCGTTTCGACGCTGACGGTCACCTGCACCTCGCCGAGGTAGAGGTCGTCGGCGACGCGTGAGTGCACGATGTCGATGACGCTCGCACCCTGGTCGCGGAGCAGTTCGAGCAGCGCGAGAAGTCCGCCCGGGCGGTCGGAGACGGTGGCGGTGAAGGTGAGAAATCGCCCGGCGGCGGTGAGGCCGTGAGTGGTCACGTGGCGCAGCAGCAACGGGTCGATGTTGCCGCCGGACAACACGACACACACTTTTCCCGACAGGTCGAGCGTGCCGCCCACCGCGGCGGCCACACCTGCCGCGCCCGCGGGTTCGACGACCATCTTCGCCCGTTCGAGCATCAGCAGGAGCGCCGTACTGAGTTCTTCCTCGCTGACGGTCACGACCTCGTCGACGTACTCTGTGACGTGCTCGAACGGGACGTCGCCCGGCCGGGCCACGGCGATGCCGTCGGCCATGGTGTTCATCGACGCCGCGGGCACCGGACGCGTCGCCGCGAGCGACGTCGGCCATGCCGCGGCCTGGGCCGCCTGCACGCCGATGACTCGGACGTCTGGCCTCGACGCCCGTACCGCGGCCGCGACTCCGGCGAGCAGACCGCCGCCGCCGAGGGGGACGACGATGGTCGTGACATCGGGCATCTGCTCGAGGATCTCGGTCCCGACCGTGGCCTGACCGGCGACGATGTCGAGGTGATCGAACGGATGGATCAGCACCGCACCGGTCCGGTCCGCGTACCGCTGGGCCTCGACGAGTGCGTCGTCCACCGTCTCACCGGCCAGAACCACCTCGGCGCCATAGGCTTTCGTCGCCGCGATCTTCGGCAACGACGCGCCGGTCGGCATGTACACCCGTGCGGTGGTGCCCAGCTCGGTTGCCGACCAGGCGACCCCTTGCGCATGGTTGCCCGCACTCGCTGCGACGACGCCGCGTGCCCGCTCGTCGGCGGACAACCGGGAGATCCGCAGATAGGCACCCCGCGGCTTGAACGAGCCTGTTCGCTGCAGGTTCTCGCACTTCAGCCAGACGTCGGCCCCGCTTCGCTCGGACAGCACGCGGGACGCGATCACCGGCGTCCGCCGGATCACGCCGGACAACTCGGCGGTCGCCTTCTCGATGTCTGCAGATGTGAGCAGCATTGGGCCGGTATCAACCGCTGGCTGTCAGCGCAGCGCGTTCTCCAGGTCGCCCAGGATGTCGTCGATGTCCTCGATGCCCACCGACAGACGAACCAGGTTGGCCGGGACCTCCAGCAACGAGCCGGCGGTCGACGCATGGGTCATCGCGCCGGGGTGTTCGATCAGCGACTCGATGCCGCCCAGCGACTCGGCGAGGGTGAAGACCTCGGTGCGGGCGCACAACTGCTTGGCCTCTTCGATGCCGCCCTTGACCAGCACCGACACCATGCCGCCGTAGCGCTTCATCTGCTTGGCGGCGACCGCATGTCCCGGGTGGTTCTCGAGTCCCGGGTACAGGACGGCGTCGATCTTGTCGTGCGAGCTCAGGAACTCGACGACCTTCTCGGCGTTGTCGCAGTGGCGATCCATGCGGACGGCGAGCGTCTTGGTGCCGCGCATCGTGAGGTAGCCGTCGAACGGTCCGGGAACCGCACCGGCCCCGTTCTGCAGGAAGGCGAACGCCTCGTCGAGCTCTTCGCTGTCGGTGACCAGCGCACCACCGACGACATCGGAATGACCACCGAGGTACTTGGTGGTCGAGTGCAGGACGACATCGGCGCCGAGGGTCAGCGGCTGCTGCAGGTACGGGGAGGCGAAGGTGTTGTCCACCACGAGCTTCGCGCCGGCCTCGTGCGCGATGGCGGCGAGGGTTTCGATGTCGCCGACGTTGAGCAACGGGTTGGTGGGTGTCTCGGTCCAGACGAGCTTGGTCTCGGGACGGATCGCGTCGCGCACCGCGGCGACGTCGGACACCGGTGCCACCGAATAGGTGATGCCCCACTGGGTGAACACCTTGTCGATGAGTCGGAAGGTGCCGCCGTAGGCGTCGTTCGGGATCACCAGGTGGTCGCCGGGACGCAGCGTCGAACGCAGCAGGCAGTCGGTGGCGGCCATACCGGACGCGAAAGCGCGACCGTAGGTTCCGTGTTCGAGTGCGGCGAGATTGGCTTCCAGCGCCCGTCGCGTCGGGTTGCCGGTGCGGGCGTACTCGAATCCGTCGCGCAGTCCGCCGACGCCGTCCTGGGCGAAGGTCGAGCTGGCGTAGATCGGCACGTTCACCGCGCCGGTCTGGGGATCCGGATCGTATCCGGCGTGAATGGCGCGGGTCGAGAAACCTTGCCAGCGAACCGAATCCGCGGCGCTGCGTCGTTCACTCACAGTGGTGTGCTCCTATCCGACGATCGGGTGGCTCGAGACGAACGCGAGCAGGTCGTGGCGTGTGATGACGCCGATGGGCTTGCCGTCCTCGACGACCATCAGCGCATCGCTGTCGCCGAGTGCCTTGGTGGCAGCGCTGATCGGCTCACCGGAACCGATGAGCGGGAACGGATCTCCCATGTGCGCCGAGACCGGGTCGGCCAGGCTGGCGCGTCCCTCGAAGACGGCGCTGAGCAGGTCTCGCTCGGTGACCGCACCCGCGACCTCGCCGGCCATGACCGGCGGTTCGGCGCCGACGACCGGCATCTGGGACACCCCGTACTCGCGGAGGATCTCGATGGCGTCGCGCAACGTCTCCTGCGGGTGGGTGTGGACCAGGTCGGGCAGGGCGCCGGTCTTGCCGCGCAGCACGTCGCCGACCAGCGACTCCTTGGCGTTGGCGTCCAGCGGGGTGCGGAGGAAGCCGTAGCTGCTCATCCATTCGTCGTTGAAGATCTTGGCCATGTAGCCGCGTCCGCCGTCCGGCAGGAGTACGACGACGAGGGCGTCGGGCCCCTCGCGCTCGGCGACCTGCAGGGCGGCGACGACGGCCATACCGCAGGAACCGCCGACGAGGAGCCCTTCCTCGCGGGCGAGGCGGCGGGTCATGTCGAAGGAATCCGCGTCGGAGACCGCGATGATCTCGTCGGGGATCTCCGGGTCGTAGGCGGCCGGCCAGAAGTCCTCACCGACGCCTTCGACGAGGTACGGGCGTCCGGTCCCGCCGGAGTACACCGACCCTTCGGGGTCGACGCCGATGACCTTCACCGCACCGTTGGAGACCTCCTTGAGGTAGCGCCCGGTGCCGGTGATGGTGCCGCCGGTGCCGACGCCCGCCACGAAGTGCGTGACCTTCCCGTCGGTGTCGGCCCAGATCTCCGGGCCGGTGGTCTCGTAGTGACTCTGCGGGCCGGCCGGGTTGGCGTACTGGTTCGGCTTCCACCCGCCCTCGATCTCGCGGACCAGACGATCGGACACGCTGTAGTAGCTGTCGGGGTGCTCCGGCGGCACGGCGGTCGGGCACACGACGACCTCGGCACCGTAGGCACGCAGCACGTTGCGCTTGTCCTCGCCGACCTTGTCCGGGCAGACGAACACACACTTGTATCCGCGCTGCTGCGCGACGAGTGCGAGACCGACTCCGGTGTTGCCGGATGTCGGCTCGATGATGGTGCCGCCGGGCTTGAGTTCACCGGAGGCCTCGGCGGCGTCGATCATCCGGACCGCGATGCGGTCCTTGCTGCTCCCGCCGGGATTGAGGTACTCCACCTTGGCCGCGACCAGCCCGGATCCGGGCGAGGTCACGGAATTCAGCTTGACCAGAGGGGTGTTGCCCACCAGGTCCACAACGTGATTGGCGATGCGCATGAGTCCATGGTCCCAGAACCGTCGTGGTCCCCGACACTCGGCCACCGACACCCGGCCGTCGACCTCTAGACTGGCGGCCGTGTCCGGTTGGAGTCGCAAGGTCGGTGCCGACAGTTGGGCCTGGGGCCGGGTCTGCCGTGACGTGGGCGCCACGGCGGCAGCCACTGCGGCTGGAGCAAGTGCCGGATGGGCGGTCTGGAACTACCTCAACGGCCAGGCCGCGACGGCCCGCACCGTGATCCCGCACCGCACCGACAACGCCCCCGACGGCGACGGCGTCTATCACCCGGACGGCCGGGTGACGCGGTACACCCGCGACACCGAAGTCGACCTGTTCCTGACCGTCTTCGGCGACTCCACCGCGGCCGGACTCGGTGTCGACACGGCCGACGAGACGCCCGGTGTGCAGGTGGCACGACGAGTCGCGGCCGAGACCGGCAAGACCGTCCGCTACGCCAACAAGGCCATCGTCGGCGCGACGTCGAAGGGGTTGGCCGCCCAGATCGACGCGATGTTCATCGCCCACGAACGGCCGGATGTCGCGATCATCCTGATCGGCGCGAACGACGTGACGTCCCGCAACGGCATCCGCGCGTCGGCCCGCCGACTCGGCGACGCCGTGCGACTGCTCGTCGGCGGCGGCGCGAAGGTCGTCGTCGGCACCTGCCCCGACTTCGGCGTCATCACCGCCATCCCGCAGCCGCTGCGAACAGTGTTGCGGCAGTGGGGCCTTCGTTTGGCTGCGGCCCAACGCGCGGCGGTCCGTGCCGCGGGTGGGCGGTCGGTTCCGCTCGCCGACCTGATGGCCAAGGAGTTCCGGGCCCAGCTCGATTTCATGCTGTCCCCGGATCAGTACCACCCGTCGGCGGCGGGATACGCGCTGGCCGCCGACATCCTGATGCCACCGGTCCTCGACGCCATCGGCGAGTGGGGTTCGGCACCGTTACCCGAACCTCCCGAGGAATCCCCGGCGGTGGAGGAGTCGCGCGTGGCCACCGGACTCCGACGCCTGCTCAAGCAGGTGTGATCTACCACCCCATCAAACCAAGCATCTGCTTGGTTGGGGTAGCGTGGGCGCATGGCTGAAGCAGTGATCGTTTCCACCGCCCGCTCCCCGATCGGCCGCGCCGCCAAGGGATCCCTCAAAGACGTCCGTCCCGACGACCTGTCCCGCCAGATGGTGGAGGCGGCCCTCGCGAAGGTGCCCGAACTCGACCCGGCCGACATCGAGGACATCCACTGGGGCATCGGCCAGCCGGGCGGTCAGGGCGGCAACAACATCGCCCGCGTGATCGCCGTCGAACTCGGTTACGACCACATCCCCGGCGTCACGGTCAACCGCTACTGCTCGTCGTCGCTGCAGACCACACGTATGGCACTGCACGCCATCAAGGCCGGCGAGGCCGACGTCATCATCTCCGGCGGCGTCGAGAGCGTGTCGAGCTTTGGGATCTCCGGCGGTGCCGACGGCGCCCCGAACTCCAAGAACCCGATCTTCGACGACGCGATGGCGCGCACCGAACTCGCCGCCGCGGGCGACGCCGGGATCTGGCACGACCCCCGCCAGGACGGACTCATCCCCGACGTCTACATCGCGATGGGCCAGACCGCCGAGAACGTCGCGAGCTTCACCGGCATCTCGCGTGAGGACCAGGACCGCTGGGGCGTCCTCAGTCAGAACCGCGCGGAAGCGGCCATCAAGTCCGGCTTCTTCGCCCGCGAGATCGAACCGGTCACCCTGGCCGACGGCACCCAGGTCACCACCGACGACGGCCCGCGCGCGGGTACGACGTACGAGAAGATCTCGCAGCTCAAGCCGGTCTTCCGGCCCGACGGCACCATCACCGCCGGCAACGCCTGCCCGCTCAACGACGGTGCCGCCGCGCTGGTCATCATGAGCGACACCAAGGCGAAGGAACTCGGCCTGACGCCGCTGGCGCGCGTCGTCGCCACTGCCGCCACCGGACTGTCGCCCGAGATCATGGGCCTCGGTCCGATCGAGGCGATCCGCAAGGTGCTCAAGATCTCCGGGATGTCGCTGTCCGACATCGACCTCGTGGAGATCAACGAGGCCTTCGCCGTACAGGTGCTCGGCTCGGCGAACGAACTCGGCATCGACCACGACAAGCTGAACGTCTCGGGCGGCGCGATCGCTCTCGGCCACCCGTTCGGTATGACCGGTGCGCGGATCACGACCACCCTGCTCAACAACCTCCGCACCCATGACAAGACCTTCGGTATCGAGTCGATGTGCGTGGGTGGCGGTCAGGGTATGGCCATGGTTCTCGAGCGCCTCAGCTGACCCGCGCGTAGCGCCTCAACTGACCCGCGCGTAGCGCCTCAACTGACCCGCGCGTAGCGCCTCAACTGACCGAGGTCTCCTCTCGCTCTTCGACGCCCCTCGCCGCGTTCGGTCCCAGAACCGCGACGCTGCGAGGGGTTGTTCGTCGGTAGACGGCCCACGCGATCACGGCCCCACCGACGATGTAGATCTCGGCGGGGATGGCCCACACGTTGTTCGTCGCCGTGTTGTCGTGGATGTAGTACTGGGAGATGTGCCCGGCGAGGTCGCCGCCGTAGCTGATCGCCAGCGCCCACACCGCGGCGTCGAGCCATCCGCCGCGGTTGCGGATCCGGAACGTCAGCAGGCAGATCAACCCCACGGCGATGTCGTTCCACCCGAGCTCCCACTGGAACATCGACGGGATGAAGTCCGGTCCGATGTCCTTGGCGATCTCCGGGGCATTCGGTCCGACGTGCCCGAAGCCGCCGAAGACGCCGAACACTCCGCCGGGTACGAGAATCCAGAGCAGCACGAGTTCTGCACTGCGGCCGATGGTGCGTCGACGCGCCGACCTGTCCGCCAGGATGTGCACTATCGCGCCGACGATCATCAACGCGAGCTGAATCAGGAAAAACACCATCCTCGATGGTCGACACAGCTCTTGTCCGCGGATGCCCACTTGACACCTATTTCCTCCGCACAGACGACAACGAACCCCACACCGGCGCGGGTGTGGGGTTCGTTGTGAATCGGATGCGGGACCGCCGCGTCGGAACTAGTCCGAGTTGAAGTAGCTCAGCAGGCGCAGGATCTCGACGTACAGCCAGACCAGGGTGACGGTCAGGCCGAGGGCGACGCCCCATGCTGCGCGGTCGGGTGCGCCGGCGCGGATGAGACGGTCCGCCGAGTCGAAGTCGAGCAGGAAGCTGAACGCCGCCAGCGCGATGCAGCCCAGCGAGAAGATGATCGCGATCGGGCCGCCGTCGCGCAGGACACCGGCCTCGCCGGTGAACAGGCCGATCACCAGGTTGCCGACCATCAGCACGAGCACACCGATCATGCCGGCGAACAGCATGCGGGTGAAGCGCGGGGTGACGCGGATGGCGCCGATCTTGTACACGAACAGCATGCCGAAGAACACGCCGAACGTACCGAGAACCGCCTGTCCGATCAGGGCTCCGGCGGAGATGTCGCCGCCGACGACCAGGTTCGCGAAGGCGAAGGAGATCGAACCGACGAACAGTCCCTCGAATGCCGCGTAGGCGAGCACGATGGCCGGGTTGTCCTGCTTACGGCCGAAGCTCGCGATCAGGACGAGGACGAGACCGCCGATCGCACCGACCATCATCAGCGGCAGCGCGAGGCTGACCTGAGCGGACTCGGTGGCCCGGCTGCTGATGCCGAAGTAGGTCGCGATTGCGACGACGGTCAGGACGCCCAGGGTGATCGCGGTCTTGGTGACCACGTCGTCGATGGTGAGCTGCCGGGTGGCGGGCGGCGCCTGGGTGTAAGGGTCAGCTGCCTGACCGTATTTGTTCATCGCGACGCCGGTGCCGGCCGTGCCGGCCCCGAACCCCGCGTATCCGGATTGATTGTCGCGGACCACGCCGCGCATCACCGGATTGCTGCTCTCTCGCACGAAGCGCTCCTTAATCGGTACGGATCTATACCGTCTCAACGTCAAGCCATTCCTGTGAGTTCCCTGACGGGACGACAAGAGTGACCGTGTCGAATCCGACTTTACCGGCCCTTGACCATCTTGTCGTTCATCACTGTCTCTCGTGCTGCCGAGTCCGGAGGGTCGCCAGCCATGTCCGCGCGGTCTCGGGGTCCCCACAGTCGGTGTGAGCGGACATCACCGCACGTCCGAGGCACACTGCCTTGAGCGTGGCCTCGGCGCGCCGGAAGTCGTCCCCCCAGCCCAGTCCGGGTTTGGACAGCATCAGCGATGCGATGCCGTGCGCGGCGGCCCACAGTTCGAGGACCACGTCGTTCACGTCGTCGCGGCCGAACAACCCCTCGTCGGCGAGTTCGGTGACCGTGTCCACGAACCGGGTGTAGGCGCTGGCGACCAGCACCTGGTCGACCTTGGACGGATGCGCGGCGTCGGCTGGTTTCCCGAAGGCCACGCGGTAGAGCACCGGGGTCGCGACGGCGAACCGCACGTAGGCGAGGCCGAGCTGCAAGGCCCGCTCCAGCGGATCGTCTATGCCGTCGGCCGCGGAGGCCAGCTGATCGTCGAGGCGCTCGAAGTAGCGGGCGCACACGGCGTCGAGCAGGGCGTCTTTGTCGGCGAAGTGCAGGTAGATCGACGGTGGCGTGACGCCGACGCGAGTGGCGACCGCCCGGATCGACATGGCGGTGTCGTCACCATGCTCGACCAGCAGCTCGCCCGCGGCCTCGATGATCTCCTCGGCGAGGATCTCACCTGCTCCGCGAGGTGATCTCGCCCGTCTGCGTGTCGTCACTGTTCTCCTGCGCTCGGTTCTTCTCCTGTATCCGGTGTGGTTGTGGCGGGTCGTCCTCGGACACTTCCTCGGACAGACCGAAGCGGTCGTGGAGCTTCCTCAGCGGCGCCGGCGCCCACCAGTTGGCGCGTCCGGCGAGGCGCATGAACGCGGGCACCAGGAACATCCTGACCAGGGTCGCATCCATCAGCACCGCCAAGGCCAGCCCCACCCCAAACATACGCATGAATGACACTTCCGAGGCCGCGATCGCGGCGAACACGATGCTCATCAGCAGGGCCGCCGCGGTGATCACCCGACCGGTGCGCGCAAGGCCCAGTGCCACGGCATGATCGCTGGCCCCGCGGGTGCGATCGGACTTCAGCCATTCCTCGCGCACGCGTCCGAGCAGGAAGACCTCGTAATCCATCGAGAGACCGAACGCCACACAGAACAGCAGCACCGGCATGGTCGCGTTCAGCGTCCCGGTGGCCGTGGTGCCGAGGCCGCCGAGGTGCCCCTCCTGGAAGAACCACACCATCGCGCCGAAGGTCGCCGACAGCGACAGGATGTTCAGGACCAGCGCTTTCAGCGGGAGGACAACGCTGCCGGTGAAGAGGAACAGCAGGACGAACGTGGCGATCGCGATGAGCGCGAGCACCCAGGGCAGGTGGGCGTAGATCGAGCCGACGGTGTCATCGGTGGTCGCCGCAAGCCCGGTGACGAGGATCTCGGTACCGTTCGGCGCGGGGACCGCGCGCAGGTCGTCGAGTTGCCCGATGCCGGCATCGCTGGTCGGGTCCCGGTCGGTCGACACGTTGAGGATGTGGACGTCGCCGCGACTGTCGTCGGGACTGCCGGGCGCGACCGCCTGACCCTCGACGAAGGTCCCGGCCGACGAGCCCGCCGAATTGACGTCGTCGACCTGCGACAGCGCCGATGTGTACGCGGCGAGTGACTGCTGCCCCACCGGCCCCTGTACGACGATGGTGACCGCCGAGGAGAGGTCGACCTCGTAGTCGTCGCGGATCTCCTGCTGGATGGCGTGCGAACTCGCGGACTCCGGCAGCACGCGGTCGTCGGGGAAGCCCATCTTGAGTGACAGGAACGGTGCGCCGAGGACCAACAGGAAGATGGTGACGACGGCTGCGACGGGGAGCGCATGGCGTAGGACCCACTGGACGAGGCGGTACCACCAGGTGTCCTCCGGTTCGCGAGGCTGCGACGGCTGCAGACGCAGCAGACGGCGCGCGGGTTTGCGGGCGTCGAGCGCATCGATCCGGTCGCCGAGGAGCATCAGCACGGCCGGGGTCACGATGAGCGCGGAGAGGGCCGCGACGGCCACGACGCCCAGCCCGGCGAAGGCGAACGAGCGCAGGAAGTATTGCGGGAACAGCACCAACGCACTCAGGGAGAGCGCAACCGTCACCGCCGAGAACGCCACGATGCGGCCCGCGGTGGCCAGGGTCCGGACGATCGCGTCGGGGCGGTCGCGTCCCCGCTCGACCTCCTCGCGGTAGCGCGTGAGCAGCAGCAACGTGTAATCGATCGCGAGCGCCAGACCCATTGCGGTGGTGAGGTTCAGCGCGAACACCGAGACGTCGGTGATCGAACCGATCACCCGCAGCAGCGCGAAGGTCAAGATGATCGAGACGATGCCGATGCCGACGGGAATCGCCGCGGCGATGAGCCCACCGAAGACGAAGATCAGCACGATGAAGGTGATGGGAATGGCGATCGCCTCGGCCATCAACAGGTCCGACGCGGTCTGTTCGTTGACCTGGGAGTACACGAGCGCCTGGCCGCCGACGCGGATCGAGATCCCGTCGCGCTCGCCGGTGAACGCCTCCTCGATCTCCGCCGCCCGGGCGGGAGCCAGATCCTCGCCGCCCTCGAGCGAGACGATGATCAGCGCCGACGTCCGGTCGCGGCTGACCAGCGCCGAGTCGAGCGCCGGGTCGGCCCAGACGGACAGGATCTGGTCCTGCACGTTCTCGTTCGCGTCGAGTTCACGGATGACGTTGTCCGCCACGCTTTTCGCGGTCGGATCACGCGAGATGTCGACACCGGCCGGACCGTCGAGCTTGAGGACGACCTGGATGCCCCCGCGATTGAACGTCTCGTCGAGTACCTTGTCGGCCTTTGCGGAGCCCGCGTTCGGATCGCTGTAACCGCCGGCCAGCAGATGCTCGGCGGCGGTCGCGCCGTACGCACCACACACCACGATGAGGATGAAGGCGCCGAGCAGCACCCTCTTCGGCATCGAGATGATCAGCCGTGTCAATCGAACCACCGTGCGCCCCCTCGCCTCGGTCGACTTTACGGCGTTAAGTTATCAGCAGTAACTTACCGGGTCAATGGATCAACCTGCGTGGATCACCGAGTGCGGGTCGTGAGCAGCCGCACGATTCATACCGACTCCACGACGCACCGTTCGGAGCTCCCGTTCGATGACCACCGATTCCGAACCGAGCAGTCCCGTGGCACGGATGATCTCCCGCAACCGGATCGCCGGACGCGCGACGTCCACCAGATGGTGAAGCGGTGAACGTCGCAAACCCATGCGGCGGGCCACCGGACGCTCCACCCACCGGGTGGAAATCGCGGAGAAAGACGACCGGAGAATGGGACCCGTGACCACGTCGAGCGCGGACACCAGCACCGCGGGCACCGGGATCGGCGCCGCGCCCTGCACGACGCCGGGGAGGTCATAGCCCTCGTGGAGCAACGCCTTGATGAGCACCTTCGACGAATCGTCCGGTTCGAGTTCGAACTCGGCGGCAACCCGGAACAGATCGGCCGCCTCGGCGTGACTGACCGGGAGCAGGTCGTCGTCGACGCCGACGACCCAGCCGATCCACCGCCACAGGTGTGATCGCCTCGCGTTCGGCGCTGCTGTAGTGGATGCCGAAGTCACGCGCGACCACCAGCGGCAGAGCCAGGAACCCGCACGAGATCGTCATCATCGAGTAGGTCTGGTTGATCGGCACTCCCCACGCATCTTCATCCCAGCCCGCGGCGTCCTCCCCGTCGACGCGATGGGGGTGGCGAAGGGTGTCCCGGATGTACGCGTGGAGGAGCCGAATGCGCAGTGTCGCAACCCAACCGGGATTTCCCGGCAACATCGCTCCGGGCGTGGTGGCCTCCGCGACCCAGCGCGCCGTGGACTGCACCCGATCGCGCGTCCCCAGCCCCGGGCGGCCCGTGGCGACCAAGGGCCGCACGAAACCCTGCGCCTTGTACCCGTAGATCAGCGACTGATAGAGCGTCGACGATTGCAGGGTGCCGAATCGCCACCACGCACGCGCCCCCGACGCCGCGATTGCCGCGTCGAACCACGTGGGCGGGGTGCTCGTCGCCCTGAGCAGTCGGCGCATCGACGCCGGCATCTCGATCCGGTCGGGATCATCAGGCGCGGCCGGATCCGCGTGGGACTCCAGGAGATCGACCAATGTCGAGAACGACATCCCGCGTTCGCGGGCCTCGACGACCACCGCGTCGGCGAGCGGGTCACCCTGGGAGAGGCCGACTTCCAGCCGTTCGACGAGTTCGGGATGCCGCGTCCGGACAGCCTCCCAGTTCCGAGCGCCGGTCACCGCTGTCGCGTCCATGTCTCCGATGATCACCCGCTGCGGTGGGCGGGTCAAGGAAGAGGCAGGTCAAGGAACCTGACTATGCTCACCGGGAAGCCCCCATAGCCCAATTGGCAGAGGCAGCCGACTTAAAATCGGCACAGTGTCGGTTCGAGTCCGACTGGGGGCACTCGTTTCACAGGCGTCGACGACGATTCGGCGGACTCAGCGTGAGGTGCGCAGGTTCTCCGGCAGCGCCCTGGCGATCAGGCGGGCCATGGCCTGATTTCCTTTGAGGTGCTGGTGAAATCCGAGGTAGACACTGGTCGGCACGAAGCCCTCGAACCACTTGTCACGCGAGCACGCATCATGTCCCACGACCTGGTTCTGGATGTCGACGAAGATGGCGCCGTGACGCTCGGACACCTTCTCCAGGATCGTGTTGTACCTGCCGATGAAACTGTTCCGGATGAACGATATGTCGGCGTCGCTCGCCGGGTTGGCCGGATAGCACCCGCGGTCGCCGAAGTACCCACCCTGACCGACCACTGCGATGGCAGCGTCGGGTGCCCGCCCACGGACAGCCTCGAGCGACGAGTTGATCGCGGCCTCGAGCGCCCGCAGCCCGTGGTTGACCCCGTTCACATAGAAGGGATTGGTGCGGCAGCGCGAGTCCATACCCTCGATCGGCGCGATGCACCAGCGCGAGAGGTTGCCCCAGTCGGCATCGTTGGCACCGATCGAGATCGTGATCAGGTCCGCGTCGGGACGCACCGCCTGGATCTGCGGCGGATGGACTCCATCCAAGCGCAGCTGCGGCACCGAGGTGATGTTCTCCCCTTTTGCGCCCGCACAGGCAACTGTGCGAAATGACGTCGCACCGATGGTCTTCGCGAGCAGGTTCGGGTAGGCAGTCTCCGAACGCGAGCACCCCTGGACCTGGGTGAGCGTGGTCGGGCTGGCCGCTCGCGAATCACCCAGGGCGATGTAGGTGAGTGTCTTGCGCGCCGCGTTCGGCGGCGCGGCAAGCGCCGGAGCGGCACCGAGCCCCACGACGACGGACACGGCAATCACAGCAGTCACGACACGGGTCACGAAGGTGCGTGCGGAGGACGGCCCGCGAGAGGATCGCATGGACCGCATTCAACCAGGAGGTCCCGCTCCCGGCTCGATGTCATCCGTTCCGACGACTCGACGACCGATACACGAATCGACCCACTTGCGCATACGCCATCCGCTCGCTCAACCGCGAACTCAGCCTGCGCGCACCGTTGAACACATGCGCATCCTTCCCGACCACCGCGCGGACCCGACCGTCGAGCGCCGCGTCGATGATCCGACGCGCGGCCTTCTCCGGAGCCATCGCGAAACCCTTCGCGACGGCCTCGGGGGTGCCGAGGGCCTGAGAGGTCTTGCGCACGAGATCGGTCCAGATGGTGCCCGGGATGACAGTGGTCACGGTGACCTTCGACTTCTTCCCCCGAAGATCCTGCGCGAGGCCGTACGCGAAGAGCGCGACCGCGGCCTTGCTGGCCCCGTAGAACGCGGCGCCCGGGAACGGCGCGAGCCCGGACAGACTCGACGTGATGAGGATCAGTCCACCTTCGGGGCGCTGTTCGAGGTCGGGCAGGAAGGCCCGGGTGAGCCACACGGTGCCGAAGTAGTTGACGCGCATGAGCAGATCGACGCGGTCGTCGCCGACTTCCGCGATCGGCTGTGTGTCCTGAGCGATCCCCGCGATGTTGAACAACCCGTCGACCTGACCGACTTCGGCGCGCACGATCCCCGGAAACCGTTGCACCGCTTCGCGATCGCCGATATCGAGCACATGGGAACGGAAGCGGGACAAGTCCACCGCGAGCCGCCCGGTCTCAGCGAGACCGACCTCGTTGATGTCCGCGCCGACCACCGTCGCACCTCGAGAGACGAGATCGAGTGCGACACAACGCCCGATACCGTTGCCCGCGCCTGTCACCACGAAGATCTTGCCGCCGACGTCCACGCACCCTCCTCGACCGAACCGCTGCGGGCACCCTAGCAAGCGCTAGGTCGGCCCGCCCCGTTCGGGACTCTTCGGCCGAATTGGTTCGTGTCGGCACCGTGGTGATGTACTCGTGGCATGTCCACCCAGGTCCTGGCCGCCGATTCCTCTGTCGCGCTCCTCACCCTCGGCATCTCGCTGTATTCGATCGCGATCCTGGTGTGCCTCGGCATCGCGATCAACGCGGCCCGTTTCGGGCGCCGACGCCTGGCGATCACCATGGGGTGGGTGGTCGGCGTACTGACGGTCGCCGGCGTGATCGTGGCGATCCTCAGCAGCGTGCACGGAGGTTAGCGCGCCGTGTGAGCCCCGCCACTCCGGACCCACCACTGAGACAACTCTTGCATTATGCACCCGCCTGCAAGTTTGTAGGTTCTTGCAACTACCGTAGAGGAGTGCACCCCTCCGGACTCCGCGAGGCCAAGAAGGCCGCCACGCGCAAGGCGCTCGCGCGCGCCGTGCTCCGCCTGTCGATCCGCGACGGCATCGAACACGTGACCATCGACGCGGTGGCCGCCGAGGCGAACGTCTCGGTCCGCACCTTCCACAACTACTTCGGCGGCAAAGAAGACGCGCTTCTCCACTTCGTCGACTCCCTGCTGGATTCGGTCATCGAACGGATCGAGGCCCGACCGGCCGGCGAGAGCTTCTGGTGTTCGGTCCGGACCGCGCTCATCGAGACCGCCACCTCACTCGACGTCGGCGAGCCGGCCGAGATCGTCGCGCTGCTGCGACTTCTCGACACTGACCCGGCACTCACCGCCCGAACGCGCGACATCGACCTCGATCAGACGTTCGAGGCCCGACTTGCCCAGCTCTACGATCGCCGCGGCCAGCGGGCCGACGCGATGTACCCACACCTGGTCGTCCACACGGCGATCACCACCGCGCGGGTGGCCCTCGAGTACTTCGTGGCACGCAGCGAGCGCGCCGCACATGCGTCCGGCGGATCCATGCCACCCGTCCTGTCCACCGTGCTCGAGTCCGCCTTCGACCAGATGTCGGCCGGTCTGGGGCGTCCCGTCCCGCTTCTGAACGACCTGGCCGACGCATCCCACAAGGAGCCCTGACGTGGCAACACATATGTACCGACTCGGACGCTGGACGTACGAGAACCGTCTCAAGACGATCGCGATCTGGGTTCTCGTCCTCATCGGACTCGGTGTCGGCGCATCGCTGCTGGCCAAACCCGCGTCGGAATCGTTCTCCATCCCGGGCATCCCCTCGGAGAAGGCGCAGGACCTCATGGTCGAGCGCTTCCCCGGCGAGCCGTCTTTCGGCACCGACGTCAGCGTCACCTACGTGGTTCGGGCGCCCCAGGGTTCGACGCTGACCGAACCGCGGTACCAGCGGGCCATCGACGACATGGTCGTCGACCTCAAGAAGGTCGAGGCGGTCGAGAGCCCCGACTCGATCGTCAATCCGTTCGTCTCGTACGGCACCGAACAGTCCCCGGGCCGACTCAGAGAACTGTCCCAGACCTTCCAGGAGCGGACCTTCGGCAAGAGTGCCGCCGACGCGGCGGCCGATGCGCAGGCGACCTCGCCCATCAACTCCTCGTCCACCGTCGCGCAATTCGGTACGTCCTTCGCCGTGGAGGCGTCGTCGGACATCACCGAGACGACCCGCGCGCAGATGGACGCCGTCGCCGAGGACGGACGAGCCGCGGGACTGACCGTCGAGATGAAGGGCACGGCCACCCAGCAGTTCGAGCTCGGCATCACCTCGGAGCTGATCGGCATCGGCTTCGGCGCGCTGATCCTGATCCTCACGTTCGCCTCCCTGGTCGCCTGGGGTATGCCGATCATCACCGCGATCGTCGGCGTCGCGATCGGCATGCTCGGCATCCAGCTGGGCACCCATTTCTTCGACCTCAGCAAGGAGACCCCGATCCTCGCGACGATGATCGGGCTGGCCGTCGGTATCGACTACGCGCTGTTCATCGTGTCCCGATACCGGCACGAGATCCATCGGTCGGCGAACCGCGCCGATGCGGCCGGCCGGGCTGTCGGCACCGCCGGATCGGCGGTCGTGTTCGCGGGCAGCACTGTCGTGATCGCATTGGCGGCGCTGGGGATCGTCAACATCCCGTTCCTCACCGCGATGGGTGTCGCAGCCGCGGCCACGGTGATCGTCGCGGTTCTGGTCGCCCTGACCTTGCTACCGGCCATTCTCGGCCTGTTCGGCGGCAGGACCTTCGGTGGGCGCCTCCCCCGGCTCAACGCACCCGACGTGGAACCGCACGAGACCGAACGCGTGCACAACGGTCAGCGCTGGGTCCAGCGGATCGTCGCCCATCCGCGTGCCGTCACCGCCGTGATCGTCGGCGTCCTCGTCGTACTCGCGGTCCCGATGACAGGTCTCAAGCTGGCACTGCCCAACGACGGGACGTCCGAGCCGTCGACGACGCAGCGGCAGGCGTACGACATGGTCGCCGAAGGCTACGGTCCGGGATTCAACGGGCCGCTCGTCGTCGTCGCCGACGGGCGCGGTATCGAGGACACCGGAGATCGCCTCCGCACCTTCGACACCCTCGTCGACGACTTCGCCCAGATCGAGGGTGTGGCAATCGCGCAGATCGGCGCGGGCGGGCTCAACGAGGCCCGCGACACCGCGAAGATCACCATCATTCCGTCGACCGCTCCGTCCGACGAGGCCACCCCGAAACTGGTCCAGACGCTGCGGGACATGGAACCGCGGGTCGCCGCGACCACCGGCATCTCCTATGGGGTGACCGGACAGACCGCGATCGAACTCGACATCTCCGAGCGGTTGTCCGACTCGCTGATCCCCTACCTGCTGGTGGTGGTCGGGCTGGCGTTCATCCTGCTGATCATCGTGTTCCGGTCGATCCTGGTGCCGCTCACCGCCGCGCTGGGCTTCCTGCTCAGTGTCGCGGCGACCTTCGGTGTCACCGTCGCACTGTTCACCGACGGCGCCCTGGGGATCGTCGGCAATCCGCAACCGGTGGTGTCGTTCCTGCCGATCATGTTGGTGGGCATCGTTTTCGGTCTCGCCATGGACTACCAGGTGTTCCTCGTGACGCGAATGCGGGAGGCCTACGTGCACGGCGCCGACGCCACGACCGCCGTCGTCGAGGGCTACCGGCACTCCGCACGTGTCGTGGCGGCGGCTGCGGCGATCATGATCTCGGTGTTCGCGGCGTTCATGTTGCAGGACATGGCCTTCATCAAGGTGATGGGCTTCGCGCTGGCCGCGGCCGTCTTCTTCGACGCCTTCGTCGTCCGCATGACGCTGATGCCTGCGGTGCTGACGGTGCTCGGCGACAAGGCGTGGTGGCTGCCGCGCTGGCTCGACCGCATCTTGCCCAACGTCGACATCGAGGGCGAGAACCTCAGGCTCGACGACTCCGGCCCCGCGACCCGCACCTCCCCCGAGGCCGAGGTCCGCGCCGGCCGGTGACCGCGACGGTCTCGTTCAGTCGACCTCGAACTCGCCCAGTTTCGACCACTCGTCGCCGCCGACGGTGGTGTTGATGATGTCCGGGGTCCGCTGCAGGTACTTGGGCAGCTCCTGCTGGGCCTGCTTGAAATGCGGAGAGGTCACGTGCGCCTCGGCCGCGTCGTCGTCGAATGCCTCGACCAGCACGTAGGTGTTCGGGTCGTCGAGCGAACGCGACCAGTCGAACCATTTGTTGCCCGGTTCGGCACGGGTCGCCTCGGTGAACTCACGTGACAGCTCGGGCCATTCGTCCGCGTACTCGGGCTTGATCGGCCATTTCACGACGATGAGGATCATGCCTCGACCCTAGTCCCCCGGCGGCGGCACGAGCGTCGCAAAATGCGACTGGGACCACTGTCCCAAAATGTCTCGGCGAGCGACCGCTTGCGGCTGGTGAGATTCACGAGACCTCGACCGCGTCAGGGCATAGAGTGTGAAACCACAACAAATGTCTTCACATCTTTGCTGCAACGGAGGCGACATGCCGGACATCACCAAGTTCTACATCGACGGCCAGTGGGTGGACCCCGTCGAACTCAACCTCATCGACGTGATCAACCCGGCCACCGAGAAGGCGGCGGGTCAGGTGGCCATCGGGACTGCCGCCGACGTCGACGCCGCGGTGGACGCCGCGCGCCGCGCCTTCGAGACCTGGGGCCAGACCACCGTCGAGGAGCGCCTCGAGGTCATCAACCGGATCATCGCCGAATACCAGAACCGCATGGGCGATCTGGCTGCCGCGGTCACCGAGGAGATGGGTTCGCCGGTCGGCCTCACCAACGCCGCCCAGGTGCCGATCGGCCTCGGCCACCTGATGACCGCCGCCGCGCAGCTGCCCGGTTTCTCGTTCAGCGAGGACCGCGGCGGGCACCGCATCGTCAAGGAGCCGATCGGCGTCTGCGGCTTCATCACGCCGTGGAACTGGCCGCTCAACCAGGTCATGTGCAAGGTCGCCCCGGCTCTGGCCACCGGCTGCACCATGGTTCTCAAGCCCTCCGAGGTGGCACCGTTCAGCGCCGCCATCGTGGCCGAGATCTTCGACGCCGCAGGCGTTCCCGCCGGCGTGTTCAACCTCGTCAACGGTGACGGACCCGGCGTCGGCGCGGCATTGGCCGCCCACCCCGACATCGACATGATCTCGTTCACCGGCTCCACCCGCGCCGGCATCGAGGTCGCCAAGACCGCCGCGCCGTCGGTCAAGCGCGTCGCCCAGGAACTCGGCGGCAAGAGCCCGAACATCATCCTCGACGACGAGGACTTCGCGAAGAACGTCGCAGGCGGCATCGCGGCGATGATGATGAACTCCGGCCAGTCGTGCAACGCGCCCAGCCGCATGCTCGTGCCGTCCTCGCGTCTCGACGAGGTCGCCGAGATCGCGAAGTCGGTCGAGCCGAACATCACCGTCGGCGATCCGACGACCGAGGTCCAGCTCGGCCCGGTGGTCTCCGAGGCGCAGTTCGAGAAGATCCAGGGCCTCATCGAACGCGCGATCGCCGACGGCGCCACCCCGGTCATCGGTGGTGCGGGTCGTCCGGAAGGTCTCGAGACCGGCTACTACGTCAAGCCGACGGTGTTCACCAACGTCACCAATGACATGGAGATCGCCCGCACCGAGGTGTTCGGTCCGGTGCTCGTCGTCATCGGCTACGACTCGATCGACGAGGCGATCAAGATCGGCAACGACACCGAGTACGGCCTCGCCGGTTATGTGTCCGGCAAGGACCTCGACGAGGTCCGCCGCATCGGTTCGCGCATCCGCGCGGGTTCGATCGGACTCAACGGTGCCACCGTCGACCCGGTCGCGCCGTTCGGTGGTTACAAGAAGAGCGGCAACGGTCGCGAATGGGGCGACTACGCCTTCGACGAGTTCCTCGAGGTCAAGTCGCTGCTCGGCTATGGCTCCTGACGCCGCACCGGGTCTGACACCCCTCTGACCGGCGGGCGCGTCCACTGCGGATGCGCCCGCCGGTTTCTCGCGCGTTCACCCCGGCCCCCTCCGCCGGCTGAGCCGGTACCGAGCGAAGCGAGGCACCGCGTCGAAGCCCCCACCTCAGGCAGACGACACCCGCTCGATCGGGTCGGTGGCACGGAAGTCGTCGCGCTCGACGACCCACGACACCGCGGTTCCGGCGACGAGCCCCCAGAACGCCGACCCGATGTTCAGGACGGTCAGATCCGACACCGTGACCAGGAAGGTCACCAGCGCTCCCGTCGTGAATCGGGAGCTGAACGCTCCGCGGAACGCTCCCTGGAGGGCCCCGAGCAACGCCAGCCCGCCCACCGTCGCGATGAACGCCGAGGGCATCGCCTGCATGAGCATGACGAACACGGGCGCGAACACCCCGATCACGATCGCGAGAAGTCCGAAGGTCAGTGCGGCGATGTACTGCCGGTCCCGGCGGCCGCCCGACACCAGCAGCGCGTTGGTGGGGCCGGTCAGGCAGGACGAGATGGCGCCGACCGATGCCGCGAGTGCCGACCACACGCCACTGGCGAGGGCGATCACGTTGACCGGCGGATGGTGTCCGGCCTCGCGCAGCACCGCGACACCCTGGCCGTTCTGGACGACGATCACGGTGATGGCCAGCGGCACAACCAGTTCCATCGCGGCACGAACGGTGAATTCCGGGGTGGTGAACACGGGCACGGCCACGATCGTCGACGCCGCGGCGTCGACGTGGAAGGACCCGGTCGCGACGACCGCGATCGCACCCACCACGAACGCCCCGATGATCGGTGGCACCCGCCGGCTCACCGTCCGGTGGCAGTGCAGTGCGAAGAAGGCGACGACGATCGGTACCGCGACCCGCGGGTCGGCGCCGACCGCCCCGACGATGTCCAGACCGAATTGCAGGAACACACCCGCGACCATGCCCATCACGATGGGCATCGGTATCAACGACATCGCTTGTCGCACAAGACCTGTCATACCGACGAGGATGATGAGCAGACCGGTCAGGAGAAATGCACCGACCACCTCGGCCCAGGTCAGGTGTTGTACCGCCGCGCCGACCAGCACGGTGCCGGGGATCGTCCATGCGAATCCGAGCGGCATCCGGTAGATCCAGCTCGCGACCACCGTCAGGATTCCGTTGAGCACGAAGACACCGAAGATCCACGATGTCAGCTGCGCGGTCGTGAGGTCGCCTGCCGCGCCCGCTGCCAGGATCACCGCCACCGGACCGGACGCGGCGAAGATCAGCCCGATCAGTCCGTTCGCGAGGTAGGCCCCGCCCGCGTCGCGCAGTATCGACGACGGACCCGGCCGGGTACCGGGCGGCCGCTCGAAGCTGGGTGCGTACATGTGGGCGAGGGTAGTTGCGCATTCGGCAAGAACAAGGACACAGTTTCCGGGGATTGATCGCAGGTGTTTATCGACGATCACCCTGCGGCGTAGGCGTCCTGGGTACGATTCACGTTCATGCTGATCCCCACCCATCCCGACTCCACGACCGTCCTCGATGTCGAGGTGACCGGGTCCGGCGAACCGCTCCTGCTCATCGCGGGAATGTCAGCGCATCGGGAGATGTGGACCGATGAACTCCTCGACGCACTCACCCGGCACTTCGAGGTCGCCGTCTACGACCACCGCGGCATCGGCGAGAGCAGTCGGGCCGAGGGCGCGTTCACCATCGCCGATCTCGCCGCCGACGCGCGTGGCGTCCTCGACGGACTCGGCTGGGACACCGCGCACGTCCTGGGCACGTCGATGGGCGGCATGATCGCCCAGGAGCTGGTCCTCGCCCATCCCGATCGCGTACGCAGCCTCGTCCTCGGCTGCACCACCGCGGGCGGACCGGGGGCCATCGGCACGTCCGGTGCCCTGCGTCTCGTCGAGGCCATCGCTTCCCGGGATGCCGCGCGGGTCGCCCGAACCGCCTTCGAGGTCAACCTCTCCCCGGAGTTCTGCTCCGGGGACGGCGCATTCGATCGCTTCACCCGGTCCTCGACGCTACGCAAGGTGCCATCGGCGGTGGTCGCCTATCAGGCCACGGCCTGTGGCGGCCACGACACCCGCGACCGATTGGACACCATCAGCGTGCCGACCACCGTCATCCACGGTGACGTCGACGAGGTCATCGGGGTCGCCGAGGGCGAACGGCTCGCCGCCGGGATCCCCGGCGCCACCCTGGAACGCTGGCCCGGCGTCGGGCACATGTTCTGGTGGGAACGTCCGGAGCAGACCGCCGAGATCACGATCCGCACCGCGAAGTCGGCGCGCGCGTAACGCCCGTCGGGTCGTCGAACGACATTCTTGACATCGGCACCGACCGCGATCTTCGGGTGGCCGCGTACGTCAGGAGTTCTATGTCGCATTCATCCAAGATCCGTCGTCTCTCGTCTGGGCAACGCATCCTGACCGGCATCTCGGTCGTCGCGATCCTCACCCTCGGCCTGTTCGGGGCGAGCACGTTGCTCAACTCGTCGAACACGGCCAGCGCCCTGCGCGGCCATCCGGAGGTGTTGCGCCCGGGCTGCACCTGGGACAAGTCCGGATACTTCGTGCAGAACTGCAAGGTCTGGTCGGAATCCCAGCAGCGCGACGTGATCGTGCAGATCCGCGCGTCGAGCGGCAGCGACAGCGGCGTCTACCTGCTCGACGGCATGCGGGCCAGCGAGACTCGCTCTGCCTGGACCACCGACGTCCAGGCGGCCCGCGTCTACGACGCCAAGGCCGACACCACGCTGGTCATGCCGGTGGGCGGCGCGTCGTCGTTCTACACCGACTGGGACGGCGGTGCGGGCGACAAGAACACCGTCATCAAGCAGGAGACCTTCCTGACGTCCGAACTGCCTGCGTACCTCGAGAAGGAGTTCGGGGTGGCGCGCAACAACAACGCGATCGTCGGTCTCTCGATGTCGGGCGGTCCCGCGGTCACGCTCGCCGAACGGCACCCGGAGCAGTTCAAGGTGGTCCAGGCGATGTCGGGTTACTACCAGACCGACAATCCGATCGGCGCCCTCGGCGTCTTCGCGACGCAGAGCCTGGTGTCGAACTACGTCAGCGGCGTGGTCAACATGTGGGGCGCGCCGGGCGGAGACCGCTGGACCGACAACGACCCGTCGAAGAACGTCGGCAAGCTCGCCGAGAACGGCCAGGTCCTGATCATCTCGTCGGGCAACGGGTTCCTCACCCCGTCCGAGATGGCGAAGCTCGCGCCCCAGGATCAGATCTCGGCGATCGCACTCGAGATCCTGTCCGCGGTGTCAACCGTCCTGATGCAGCTGCAGGCCAAGCAGTCCGGTGCATCGGTGATCTCGCTGCCCAACTACGGCGGTCACACCTGGGAGAACTGGGGCCGCGCCCTCGGCGACGGCAAGGGGCACGTACTCGAGGCACTGCGCAACAATCCGCCGGTCACGGAGAAGACGACGGTCGTCTCGGCGTCGGGCAGCCCCGACCCCGAGGGCCCCGCGAAGGTCACCATGGCGGCGAAGAATGCCGCCACGGCCTCCCCCGCACTCGACGCCTCGGTCCTGGCCGCGCTGCAGTCGACGGACGCGTCCAGCGCATCCTCGGGGACTCCGGCGGCGTCCGAATCAGCGGCCTCGTCCGAGGCCTCGGGATCGGCTGCCCCGTCGACCGGTGACGTGTCGGCGTCGGTGCCCGCAGCACCCGAGTCGGCAGCGGCCGAATCTGCCGCGCCCGCAGAGGAATCGGCCCCAGAGGAATCGGCCGCGGCAAGCACGACGAAGCCCACGATCCCGCAGCTCGCGCCGACGGGACCGGCCCGGTCGGACGGGTCTGTCCCCTCGACGACCACGACCACCACGCCAGGGCGGTGACCCGACTTCGCTCGCAGCCGTTAGCGTTACGGCGTGAACTCTGACTTGGCCGACCTGGTCGGCACCGACACGATCGCCGTGGTGGTCGCCTCTGGGGCGATCCTGGTCTGGGGCCTGGCGCTCGGAGTGTAGAAGTACCACGGGATCCGCACGTCGCCCGAGCACAGCGCGCATGTGTACGTCGACATCGCTCACCGTGCGGCACTGATGTACTCGTTCGCGACCCTCGTCCTCGCCGCGCTGGTCGAGCTGAGTGCGTTCGCGCCGGTCGTCAACGTGCTGGCCGCGGCGGTCCCGATCGTGTTCTTCGTCGCCGCGATCGCGTCGTACTGCATCCACGGCGCACTCCGCGACACCACCAATCAGTTCGAGAAGCCGATGCCGGGGACGTACCTGTTCATGGTCGCGCTGATCGTCGGCGAGATCGGCGGAGTGCTGGTCCTGCTCGCCGGGGTCGTCGTGCGGCTGGCCTGATCGGCCGGCACGCCGTCACCAGTCGGCGGGTGTGTGCACCCGCAGCCAGGTCACGACCTCGTCGAGGACCACGTCCTGCTCGGGCTCGTTGAAGATCTCGTGGAACAGGTCGTCGTAGATGACGAGTGTCTTGTCCTCCGAACCGGCGAGCCGCTCGACGAGCTCGCTGCCCTTCGGGTCGGTGAGGGCGTCGGCGCCGCCGTGCATCACGAGCAGCGGCAGCTGCAGCAACGGCAGACGCTGCGGGAACGACTGCATGGTGGAGATCATCGCCCCACCGAGACCGGCCGGGATCTTGCCACGCGTCACGAGCGGATCGGCGTCGTAGGCCGCCACCACGGACGGATCGCGGGAGATGCTCGTCGAACTCAACGCGGTGGTCGGCAGCCCGGGCGCGATCTTTCCGATCACCGGCGCGATCTTGACGACCAGCGGAGACAGGTCGTCCCCGGGGAGCACGGCAGCCCCCGACAGGATCAGGCCGTCGAGCTTCTCCTGATGGTCGAGCGCGTAGTCGAGGGCGATGCAACCACCCATGCTGTGTCCGATCAGGAAGGTCGGGAAGGCCTCGTCGGCGACGTGGGCGATGACGGTGTCGAGATCGCCGGTGAATTCGCTGAACCGACGCAGCCGCATCCGCTTGCCGCCAGAGCGTCCGTGTCCGACATGGTCGGGGATCGCCACGAGAAATCCCGCGTCGACGAGGCGCTGCGCCAGATGTCCGTACCGTCGGCCGTGTTCGGCGAGTCCGTGCGCGATGACCACGACACCGCGCTTATCACCTTCGGGGCGGTGGACATCGTAGACGATGTCCTGGCCGTGTGGACCGCGAAAACTGTGTTCTTCCGGTGTCATTGCCTGTTCTCTCGTCCGTGGAGCCGTTGGAGCCGTTGTCTCGTCAGTGCAGGCCCAGCCGTGCCACGACCGACCTTCCTGCCGATTCGAGCATGCCGAGCGGACGTAGTGCGGCCTCCCCGATCCCGACCATCGCCTCGACGCGTGCGACGACCCGTTCGAGCCGGGCGACGACGTCGGACATCCGGTCGACAGTCGCGTCCACCTGATCGAGTGTTCCCGACATCCGCGCGAGCGTCGCGTCGAGTTTCTCGATCGTCGCGTCCAGATTGCTCATCGTCGGGCCGAGTCCCTCCAGGGTCTCACCCATGTCGGCGAGGATTCCCTCGAGCTGCTCCACCGTCATATCGGCATTGAGCGCTGCCTGCGCCAGCTTCTTGATGCGCTGCCGCTCGGGTGGCTTCGAAGACGCGGTGTCGACCATGGGCTGGATTATCACCCACCACGCGCACGGCGGGAGACCGAACGAGCGAGGAATAGCCCGCCACCCCGCGCGGTTGACCCACACAGAGTCACTCAAATTTGAGTGACTTGTCGACCGAAGGAGCACACCATGCCTGCCGTCTCCGCCGACACCTTGTCGTTGACGCGCCTGTCCTCGCCCGGGTTCGACGCCATCGAGCGTCCCGTCCGATCCGTCACCCGCGGACCGCGCGGCTACGAAGGAGAAGGGTTTCCGGTGGTGCGCGCCTTCGCGGGCGTCTCCCCCGCCGAACTCGATCCGTTCATCCACATGGACCAGATGGGTGAGGTCGACTACGAGCCCGGCGAACCGCGCGGCACCTCCTGGCATCCGCACCGCGGCTTCGAGACGGTCACCTACATCATCGACGGCCGCTTCGCGCACCAGGACTCCGCGGGCGGTGGCGGCCTCATCGAGGACGGTGCGACGCAGTGGATGACGGCGGGCTCCGGCATCCTGCACATCGAGACGCCGCCGGCCGAGTTGGTGGAGTCCGGCGGACTGTTCCACGGCATCCAGCTGTGGGTCAACCTCCCGGCCGAGAACAAGTTCCTCCCGCCGAACTACCAGAACCTCGAGGGCGGCCAGGTGGGCCTGGTGACCTCGCCCGACGCCGGGTCGCTGATCCGGATCATCGCCGGTGATATCGAGGGACACCGCGGACCGGGCTCCACACACACCCCGATCACGATGGCCCACGCCACGGTGCAACCCGGTGCGGCGGTGTCGATCCCGTGGAATCCCGAGTTCAACGCGCTGGTGTACGTGTTGTCCGGCCGCGGACGCGTCGGCGCGGAGGGACGTCCGATCGAGCAGGGCTCCCTCGCGGTTCTCGGCAAGGGTGATCGCATCACCGTGGCCGCCGACGGTGCGCAGGACAGCAACCGCCCTGCCCTGGAGGTTCTTCTTCTCGGGGGCCGACCTATCCGCGAACCCGTCGCGCAGTACGGTCCGTTCGTGATGAACACCCGTCAGCAGCTCATCGAGGCCATGGAGGACTATCAGGCCGGTCGGCTCGGCGTCGTCCCGCCGGATGCACTGATGCCGCACACCGTTCGCTGATCCATGGCCACCGATTCCGATGACCTGCAGGGCGCGTGGCGCGTCTTCATCGAGACCGCCGCGCGCCTGCAGACCATGCTCGACGACGATCTGCGAGCCGGCACCGGGATGAGCCTCGCCGACTACAGCGTGCTGCTCATCCTCCACGAGAGCGAGGGCGGCAGATTGCGTATGCGAGATCTGGCACACCGCATGGTGTTCTCCACGTCGCGACTCTCGTATCAGGTCGATGCGATGGTGAAACGTGGCTGGCTGCAGCGGGAACGCGCCACCGAGGACAGGCGCGGCAGCTACGCGGTACTCACCGAGGAGGGACGCTCCGCGTTCCGGAGTGCCGCCCGCGACCACCACCAATGCGTCGATGCACTGTTCTTCTCGGCGCTCCGGCCGTCGGACGGACGCGAGCTGCGAGCGGTGATGGAACGACTCGCCGCCCACCTCGACACCATTCATCCGAGAACCCAGGAGACCTGATGTCATTCACCATCATCCGGGCCGACGAACGTCATCACTAGCGCAACGAATGGCTCGAGTCCTGGCAGTCGTTTCCGGCGACGGGCAACTTCGATCTGGCGGCGAACGCCCACGGAGTCCTGCTGGTGCACAACGACGATCGGGTCGACGCGGGCGAAGGACTCGACCGGCATCAGCACCGTGACGCCGAGATCGTCACCTGGGTCCTCGACGGCGCACTACGCCACCGTGATTCCGCCGGAAACGACGGCATCCTGAAACCCGGGATCGTGCAACGCATGACTGCGGCCGCGGGATCTCCCACAGCGAGAGCAACGCCACCGGCCGTCTGGACGGCACCGATCTGCGCGTGGTCCAGATGTGGGTTGCTCCGGAGGAGACCGGCCTCGAGCCCGGCTACGCCGAGGCCGACGTCACCGCCGCGTTGGCGACCGGCGACCTCGTGGTCGTCGTCTCCGGGCTGTCCCGCCACGCGACCACGACACCGGTGACCATCAACAACTCCACCGCCGCCCTGCATGTGGCGCAGATGCCCGCCGGCCGGACCGTGACTCTTCCCGCCTCCCCCTACGGCCACCTCTACGTGGCGCGAGGGGAGGTGGAACTGGCCGTCGACGACCGACTCCTCGAAGGCGATGCGGTGCGCACGAGAAAGCCGGCGAGATCTTCCTGCACAGCTCCGGCGGAGCCGAGATCCTGTTCTGGGAGATGCACGCCGGCGTCGCCTGAGGCTCAGCCGAGTTGCGGGATCACCTTCGACGCAACGAGTTCGAGGTGATCGAGATCGTCGAGGTCCAGGGTCTGGAGATACATCCGGGTGATCCCGAGCTCGCGATAGCTCTCGATCTTCGCGACGACCTCGTCGGGCGTCCCCGCGGCGCCGTTCTCGCGCAGTTCCTCCGGCTCCCGGCCGATCGCCTCGGCACGGCGCCGGAATTCGGCTTCGTCACTGCCACAACACAAGACGAGCGCACCCGAATAGGTCATGGTCTCGGGACGACGCCCCGCCGCGGCGCAGGCCGCGCGCACGTTGCCGATCAGCTCACGTGCGACGTCCACGGGCTGGAACACCACGTTGAACTCGTCGGCGAATCGTGCCGCCAGTGCCGGCGTGCGCTTCTTTCCGCTGCCGCCGACGATGATCGGCGGACGGGGGCGCTGCACCGGCTTCGGCAGCGCCGGTGAGTTGCTGAGCTGGAAATGCTCACCGCGGTAGTCGAATCGGCTTCCCTCGGGCGTACCCCACAGACCGGTGATGATCTCGAAGCTCTCCTCGAGCCGGTCGAACCGTTCCTTCAGCGACGGGAACGGGATGCCGTACGCCTCGTGCTCGGGCTCATACCAGCCCGCACCGAGACCCAGTTCGATTCGACCGCCGCTCATCTGGTCGACGTTGGCCACCGCTATCGCGAACGGGCCCGGCAGGCGGAAGGTGGCCGACGAGACCAGTGTGCCCAGTCGAATCCGCGACGTCTCCCGCGCCAGCCCGGCCAGCGTGATCCACGCATCCGAGGGTCCGGGCAGTCCGTCGCCGCCCATGCCGCTGAAATGGTCGGAGCGGAAGAAGGCGTCGAATCCGAGTTCCTCGGTCGCCTTCGCGACTGCGAGCAGCTGATCGTAGGTCGCGCCTTTGCTGGGGTTCGGTGAAGATTCGCAATTGCACGGTTTCAACTTACGCGCAGTGGGCATTCACCAGGTGCGGCGCAAGTTCCCCGCGGCCCATCCGGCACCGCGGTGAATCCGAATCGCTTGAGCTCGACACCCAACCCAGTACTCGGCCGAGTACTCGACAAAGGAGTCCTAAATGAAGACAGTTGCGCGTACAGCCCTCGGTTTCGTCGTCGCTGCCGCCGGGGCGACCGCGGTATCGCTCGCCGCCTCGCCGTCGGCCGGTGCAGCCCCCGCGGTGTGTCCCGCTCTGCCTGGTCAGACCTCCTCCATGGCCTCGTGCAGCGCCGAGTCCGGCCCCACCGGTCTGGCACTGGCCATCACCGACAACGGCGGCAAGGCCACCTCCGAGGCGAACAACTTCGCCGGCCCCGCGGCGATCGCGCTCGGGCCCGGTGCCACTGTCACCATGACCGGCGACCGCGCCGGACTGGCCATCGGTATCGCAGGACCCGGCGCCGAGGTGGTCGTCGACGGCAAGAACGGCCCCACCTGCAAGGGCGGCCCTGCATTCGCCGGTGACTTCCAGACCTTCAAGGGCTGCAGGTCCTAACTCTCGGACAGCCGAGAGAACGGTTTCGTGCCTTCGGGTGCGGAGGGCGACCGGCCTGGAGTCCCAGGGTCGGCCTGCCTCCACCGTCTCCCCGGGCATGACGCCGCCGGTCAGACGAACAACCCGCGGAGATAAGCCGCCTGCCCGATGTGCTGGGCATCGTCGTCGACCACGCTGACCAGGCGGACACCGAGCGTCACCGGCGGGTCCCAGTTGGTGTCGACGATCCGATCCAGATCCGAATCCGTCAGCGACGCAATGTAGTCGACGCTGACCGCGTGCGTGGCGTCGTAGTAACCGCGGAGCAATTCCGCATCGTCGACGACAACCCGCGCCACGTCCTCGGCCGAATGGCCGTACCCGCTGTCGGCCGGCGAGAACGGCAGGTCGAATCGATCGACCCAACCGCCGCTCACCCATACCTCGTCGGTGTCGGCGACGTCGGCGATGTGCGAATCCTGAACGCGCGTCAGGTGCCACACCAGCCAGGCGATCGTGTTCGCTCCCGACGCCGGTGCCCGATTAAGGATGTCCGGCTCGATATCGCTGAGCAGCGCATGAACATTCCCGGCGACCCGTCCGAGACCGTCGATTAACACATCTGTGGCGCGCATGCGGCAAGTTTAGTTCGCCGTGCGCGCAAGGATGGCGAGTCCGCCGATCCGTCAGCATCATTCCTCCGGTGTCTGAACAGAACCAGCCTGCCGTGACCCCCGCCGACGGCTCGCGCTCCACCCGTAAGATCCGCTTCAACGCCTTCGACATGAATTGCGTTGCGCACCAGTCCCCCGGCCTGTGGCGCCATCCGAGCGACCGGTCGTGGAACTACAACACCATCGACTACTGGGTCGACCTCGCCCGGCTCCTGGAGACCGGCGGCTTCGACGGCCTGTTCATCGCCGATGTCCTCGGTACCTACGACGTCCTGTCCGGCACCGACGAGGCGGCGATCCGCCAGGGCGCCCAGATCCCGGTCAACGACCCGCTGCTGCTGGTTTCCGCGATGGCACACGCAACCCAGCACCTCGGGTTCGGCGTCACCACCGGCACCGGTTTCGAACACCCTTATCCGTTCGCACGTCGTCTGTCGACGCTCGACCACCTCACCCGCGGTCGTACCTGACCGTGCTCTACAAGCTGTGGGAGGGCTCCTGGGAACGGGACGCGGTACGCCGCGACCGCGAGGCGCGGCATCTTCGCCGATCCGGCCAAGGTCCACCACATCGGACACCACGGTGAGCACTACACCGTTCCCGGCATCCACCTCTCCGAGCCGTCGCCACAGGGTTCGCCGGTCATCTACCAGGCGGGCGCCTCACCACGCGGTCGCCGTTTCGCCGCGGAGAACGCCGAAGCCGTCTTCGTCGCCGCACCCACCAAGGCGATCCTGGGCGACGTCGTGAGCAAGATCCGCGAGGAACTCGTCCTGGCCGGACGAGATCCCTACGACGCCAGAATCTACACGCTCACGCCGCCGACGCGGTAGGTCGAACCGCGATGGCTCTCGGGCAAGATCTTCGGGGTCGGTTCGCCGAACCCCACCACCGTGCTCGACGCCGCATCGGCACGGTCTTCCAGCCGGCCAGTCTGCTCTCGCGGCGGACCGCAGCGCAGAACGTCGCCCTTCCGCTCGAGTACCTGGGCGCGACAAAGGCTTCCACCACGTCGCGGGTCGCCGACCTGCTCGACCTGGTCGGCCTGTCCGACAAGGCGAATCTGTACCCCCATCAGCTCTCCGGCGGGCAGCCGTCGGTGCTGCTGTCGGACGAGGCCACCTCCGGACTCGACCCGGCCACCGACACCTTCCCGGAACTCCTGACCGAGGTCCGGAACGAACTCGGTCTGGCAGTCGTGTTCATCACCCACGAGATGGACACCATCGTGCGCGTCGCCGACACCGTCGGCCGACTCGACCACGGACGCATCGTCGAGCACGGACGCCTCGAGAAGTTGGTACTCGATCCCGATTCGGTTCTCGGACGCGCACTTCGACCCCGCGGCATGAGCACGATCAACCTGGCCGGCATCACCGTTCCGCTCGACGAGATCCCCGATCTGCTGCTCCCGGCGTTCGTCGACACCGTCCTGATGGTCAGCATCGTGATGGTCGTCGTCCTCGTCGTCGGCGTCCCGCTCGGCGCACTGGTCCACAACCTCGCTCCCGGTGGCCTTTTCGAGAACCGGGCGCTGCACACACCGTTGTCCTGGATCATCAGCATCGGGCGGTCGTTGCCGTTCCTGGTGTTGATGACGGCGATCATCCCGTTCACCCGCCTCGTCACCGGCACCAACATCGGCATCGCCGCGGCGGTGGTCCCGATGTCCATCGCCGGTATCGCCTTCTTCACCCGCATCGTGGAGAACTCGCTGCGGTCGGTCCCGGCGTCGACGATCGACGTGGCCCGCGCATCGGGCGGCTCCAACGCCCAGATCATCTGGAAGGCACAGGTTCCCGAGGCCCTGCCGAGCATCGTGGGTGGTCTGACCATCAACACCATCGCGATGATCGAATACTCGACCATTGCCGGCACGATCGGCGCCGGCGGCCTCGGCTACGTGGCGGTGACCTACGGCTACCAGCGCTTCGACCAGGGCGTCATGGTCGCCACGATCATCGTGCTGGTGATCACCGTGGCGTTGATCCAGCTGGCCGGCGACGCACTCGCGCGCAGCCTCAACCCGGTGACCTCCAAGCGCGTCAACCACTGACCGACGCGCCTTCACGCCAGAGCCCCTCGTCTCACTTTCACCACTCTTGAAAGGTTCACGCATGTCCCAGGACACCGGTTCCGCCACTGACGTGTCGGACAAGTCGCCCGAAACTCCGCCGCCCGCAGGCAATTCCGACATCGAGATCTCCACGCGTCGCCGCTGGCCGCTGATCGCCGGCGTCCTCGTCGTCGTCGCTGTTCTGGCCGGCGTCCTCGGCTGGCGGTTCCTCGGCTCGGATTCGACCTCCCCCAACGAGACCCCGGGTGCGACGCTCACCGTCGTCACCGCCGAGGGCAACGCCGCCGAGCAGGCGCTCGTCGAGTACATCGGCAACGAGGTCGCGCCCCGATACGGGATCAAGGTCGCCTTCAAGGGGCTCGCCGACTCGACCACGCTCAACCGCGCAGTCAGCGACGGTGCCTGTGGCTGCTGGAGCGCGCCGGCCTGATCACCCTCAAACCGGGCATCGACAAGTGGACGGCGACCCAGAAGGACATCACCACCAACCCGCGCAACCTGCAGTTCGTGCTGCTCGACTTCGCCGCTCAGTCCCGGTCGCTGGCCGATCTCGACGCGACCGTCGGCTACACCGAGTACTACCCGGCCGCGAACATCCCGATCGAGAAGCAGATCTACGCTCCCCCGGCCCCCGACGAGTTCGCCGGACAGCTCACCATCGGCACCGAGTGGGAGAACACCGACAACATCAAGAACCTCGTAGCCGCGTTCAAGGATCCCGCGGTGCAGGAATTCCTGCGCACCGATCCGCAGGTGAAGAACATTCTCCTGCCCTTGTAGGCCACCATTCCGTGACGCGTGTTCACACCGGGCGCCCGGGTCGCACACCACGACCCGGGCGCTTACGCATAGGCTCACCGGCGTGGAGCGCACACATCACGGTCATTCACATTCGCTGACCGACATCTCCCACATGCTGTCCCCGTTCGCGCGGTGGCTGGTCATCGGGACCCTGGCGGTCACCGCGGTGGCTGTGACGATCGGAATGATCGTTCTCTGGCCGTCGGATTCCGAGCATCCGGTGCCCACGCAGTTCCGGGCGGCCGACGGCGGCTCGATCCAGACGGTCGACGGCGAGGTCGTCGACCAGTTCCGCGCGAACTGTCTCAACCCGGCGGCGGGGTCGGTGCTCGAGACCGCCGACATCCCCGTCAACCCGGTCGCCGGCGGGCCCTGCATCCTGAACGCGGTCCGCATCGACTCGGGTGAGGCCGCCGGCCGGTACACGGTGTTGGAGATCCCCACGAAGGGTGCACAGTCGGGGACCGAACCGGGACCCGAGGGCACGCCGACCCCGGGCGCGAGCGACGAGCCGCAGGCCGGTCAGCCGACGCTCCACGTCGGCGATGCGATCCGGCTCTCGACGGTGCCCGGACCGGAAGGCAATCGGTACACCTTCTTCGACTTCCAGCGCGGCACGGCCACGATCGTCTGGGCGATCCTCTTCATCGCGGCAATCGTGCTGGTCGCGGCGTGGCGCGGATTCCGCTCGATCCTCGGCCTCGCCTTCGCCTTCGTCGTCCTCGGCGGGTTCACCCTGCCGGCCATCCTCGATGGATCATCCCCGGTCGCGGTGGCGGTGGTGTCGTCGGCGGCGATCCTGTTCGTGGTGCTCTACCTCGCACACGGCGTCAGCCTCCGTACGAGTTCGGCCCTGCTCGGCACGTTGACCTCACTGCTGATGGCCGGCCTGTTGAGCTGGCTGGCGATCGAGACGATGAACCTGACCGGTTTGTCCGGCGACCAGACCACCAATCTGCAGGTCTATCAGGGCAACATCTCGGTCAGCGGTCTACTGCTGGCCGGATTCATCATCGGCACGCTCGGCGTCCTCAACGACGTGACGATCACCCAGGCGTCCGCGGCCTTCGAACTGGCCGCCGCGGGCGAACCGACCCGGCTCGCGACCTTCAAGGCCGCGATGCGCGTGGGACGCGACCACATCGCGAGCACCGTCTACACCCTGGTCTTCGCCTACGCCGGCAGCGCCCTGCCGCTGATGCTGCTCTTCTCGGTCGCCCAGCAACCCCTCGGAGGTCTGCTCACCACTGACGTGGTGGCCGTCGAACTCGCGCGGTCCTTCGTCGGCGGTATCGCGATCGCCTTGTCGGTTCCGCTGACCACCGCGATCGCCGCGGCCCTCTGCCGACCGGCGGGCATGCCGTCACCCGCGGCGAGCTGAGGGGAGTTCAGCACCGTCCCTTGGGCAGTTCGACCAGGTTCTTGCCGAGCCAGTTGCCCAGTCGCGTGAGCATCTTGGTGCCGTCGGTGAACGACCCGCTGCGTGGGATCGCCGCCATCGAGACCGCGACCTGGCCGTCGACTGTGCTGATGATGCCGAGCTGACGCACGAGATGACCACCGGTTCTGGACGTGGCCGGACCCCAGCCGCCCTTGACGGCGGTCACCGCCCCCTTGTTCCGGCCGACCCTGGCGATGCCCCACTGCTGGTTCGGGGCGACGTCGCTCATCAGCCGGATGATGTGTTCGCTGCCGGGCAGGCAGGGCAGATGCGCGCCGAACAGGGCCTGGTCGCGCAGAGCCCAGGAGGTGTATCCCGGATACGACGCCGGGGTGTCGATCTCCGAGGAGACGTGCGTCCGGGTGTCGTGTCCTTCGCGCAGCACGGCGGTCACCGCGTCGACGGAGGCGCGCCCGCCGCCGAGTGCTCCCCACAGTTCGCCCGCGGCGTCGTTGTCGGAGAAGGTGATCGCCTTGTCCTCCATCCTTGCGACGGCGGGACCGCGCTCGCGTTGGGCGGCCAGCGAAACCGGAACCTTCATCGTCGACCACGCCCGGCCCGCCTTGAGCGATCCCAGCGAGATGACCTGGTCGCTGCCGACCGGCACGATGGCGACACCCAGCTGGCCGGGCAGTGACTTCTTCATCGACTTCTGGAGTGCGGCATAGCTCTTCGCCAGCTTCTTGTCGACCGGTTCCGGTGGCGTGAACCAGGACGCGAACGGCTCGGGCAGCGGCGGCAGCGCCGGGAGCGGAACCGCGTTCGCGCTTCCGGCACCGACGACGAGGGACATCATCACAGCACCGACGACCAGCGCACACCGAGTCACAACTTTCACAGTATTCTCCTGAGTCACTTTAGACACACGAGAGTAGTGCCGCGGCCGGCCGGGTGACCAGCTCGTATACCCAATCGGGACCTTGCTGCGACCGGCATCACGCCGACGGCGACGGCGGAATTCGGTCTCAGGCGGCACACCGGCCGCGTGGCAGCCGGGTCATGTTGGTGTCGAGCCAGGCGGCCACCGCGTTCAGCGCCGCGATCCCGCCGGTCATCGACCCGCCGACCGCACTCATCGCCACCGCGGTGCGCTGACCGTCACGAAAGGTGAACAGGCCGATCTGACGCACGAGATACCCCGCTGACATGCCGGGACCCCAGCCGCCTTTCACGGCCGTCGCGCGAGGCGCGGACATCACCTCGACGCCCCACTGCTGATTCCCGGCGACCTCACCCATCAGCGAGAGCACCGACCGCGCCCCCTCGAGACACGGGAGATGGGCGGTGAATGTCGCAGCGTCGGGCAATGCCCAGATCGTCTGACCGAAGATCGTGTACCCCGGCCGACGCTGTGTGGCCGGGACGACGGTGGTGGTGTCACCTCCGTCGCGCAGCACCGCGGTGACCGCGTCGGCGGCGCTCTGTCCGCCGCCCAGCGACGACCACAATGCCTCGGCGGAACCGTTGTCGGAGTTGATGATCGCCGCACCAGCGGCCGGGCTGGGTCCGTTCTGGCGTTCGGCGGCGACCGCGAGCGGCACCTTGATCGTCGACCATGCGACCTGCGGTGTGGTGTCCCCCAGGGTCAGTGCGGGGACCGCATCGCCGCCGACCGGCGCGATCGCGATGCCGACGGTCAGCCCGGTCGACGACGCGACCTTGCGGAAGCTCGCGGCCAGCGCGCCGTACGAGGCGGGGACCGGTGGCGCCGGGCTCCCCGCCCCGTGCTGGCCCGGTGTGGGCTGGACCGGGGTCGAGGGTGTCGACGTCACAGTCACGGTGACCGGTGTGATCGGGGCGGGGTCGGCGGACGTCGTACAACCGGCGGTGACCGCCACGACGAATCCGAGCGCGACCGCCACGGACCTGATCGTCTGCGTGGTCCTCATCAGTAGATGTGCACCACCGCGTCGTTCCCGCCGCGGCATGCCACGATCGCCCCCTCCGGGACGCAGCTCATCGCATACGACTGCCCCGTGACGGGACTCGCCGCGGTCACCACGCGTGGGGAACGGTCTTGTCCCACACTGAAGTACGCGTCTCGAACCGCGAAGGCGAACGGGCAGCTCGTCACCGATGTCCCCACGCCGACGGTCGCGTCGCACGGCGCGGACCCCGGCGGTGGCGCCGCGGGAGCGCGCGGCCCCTGGGGTGCGTTCTCGACGGTCGGCGGCGGCGCGACGGTCTCGGTGATCGTCGGGGTGGTCGGGTCGGCGACCTGTTCCGAACTGTCGCCCCCTGAACCCGCGAGGAGGACGCCCACGACGACGGCGATGCCCACGAGGACAACCGCGATCAGCCCGAGGAGGATCGGGATCGCCGCCGAGCGCCGTTGCCGGGGCTGTCCATAGGCCGGCGGATAACCGGGTGGCGGTCCGTATGCGCTCGGGTACTGCTGAGCTGACGAGAACTGCTGCGGCTCAACATGATACGCGGGTGCGGACATCTGCTGTGACGCGCCGAAGGTCTGTGGCCCGGAGAGCTGTCGGGTGCCGGATCCGCCCCACTCAGGGTGTGACTCGGGATACGACTGGGGTGCCGATACCTGCTGCGGACCGGACATCTGTGGTCCCGCAGCGGTCTCGGGGCCGGTCGTCTGGCGGATCTGGGTCGGCTCGTACGCCGGTTCGACCGGGGCGATGACGGTGTGGGGCGCCTTGATGATGCTTGTCGCCGAGTCTGCTGCGGGTCCGGCGTCCGGGTCGCCGGACAACGCCGCGCGGGCAGCGCGAGCCAGCTCCCGCGCCGATTCGTAGCGTTCGGACGGTTCGGCGGCGAGACCTGTCCGGAGGACAGCATCCATCGCCTCCGGGACGTCGGCGTTGACCGAGCTCGGCGCCGGCGGGGGCGACAGGACCGCTGCCTTGATAGCGGCGCTCACGGTCTTCGCGGGATGTGGCACCTGGCCGGTGAGGCACTCGAACAGCACGCACGCGAGGCTGTAGATGTCGCTCGCCGGACCCGGCGACGCCGCGTCGAACAGCTCGGGCGCCATGTACGCGATCGAACCGACGGCGGTACCCGTCTGCGTGAGGTGCGTGTCGTCGGCGCCGTGGGCGATACCGAAATCGACGAGGTAGGCGAAGTCGTTGGCATCGACGAGGACGTTCTCCGGCTTGATGTCCCGGTGCATCAACCCCTCGGTGTGGGCGGCATCGAGTGCCGCGGCCACCTGCTCGACGATCGAGACCGCCCGTGCCGGCTCGAGCCGCGTCTCGCGGCTGAGCAGGGCCCGCAGGTCTTCGCCGGCGACGAGGCGCATGTCGATGAAGAGCACGCCCTCGATCTCGCCCCAGTCGTGGATCGGGATGACGTGTGGCTCACCCAGTCGCGCCGCGGCGTGCGACTCCCGGCGGAATCGCTCCTGGTACATGGTGTCGTCCGCGAGACCTGGGTTGAGCAGTTTCAGCGCGACGGTACGGTCCTTGGCGGTGTCGTATGCCCGGTAGACCTCTCCCATGCCGCCCCGCCCCAACAGTGCGTCGAGACGATAGGGCCCGAACTGCGTGCCGACCCGGCTTCCTGACATACCGAGCAGCATAAGCCGACCGACTGACACTTCTCTGTCGCCCGGACGATCGCATTCGGACGCCGACGGCGACCGATGACTACCCTGTGCACCATGCCCTCGCTGACCAAAGGCCAGAACGGCCCGCTGTCGACCTCCCAGATCGTCGTCTCCGTCGAACTCGCGACCGCCGCCGACGTGTCGGCACTGCTGGTGACCGACCGCGGCGTCGTGCGCAGCGACAACGACTTCGTCTTCTACAACCAGCCCACCGGTCCGGGTGTTTCGCTGCAGCAGGCGCCCAACGGTCCGGCGCGACTGCACATCTCGACCAACGAGATCCCCGCGGACATCGACGCCGTCCGTGCCGTCATCACCCTCGACGACACGAGCTCCACGTTCGGCCGGTTCGCGCCGCCGATCGCGCGGGTGACCGACGGCGGCGGACGCGAACTCTACGACTTCACCGTCACCGGCCTCACGACGGAATCCGTCGTCATCGCCCTCGAGGTCTACCGGCGCAACCTCGACTGGAAGGTGCGCGCCGTCGGGCAGGGATATGCCGGCGGGTTCGCCGATCTCGTCCGTGACCACGGTGTCAGCGTCGACGAGGAGCCGACTCCCGCACCCGTGCAGACCACGCCGACCTATTCGCCGCCCGCCGCTCCCCCACCTGCTTCGACTCCCCCGCCTGCTCCCACGCCGCCACCCGCTCCACCTCGGGCACCGGAGATCAGCCTGAGCAAGGATCGTCCGGTCAGCCTCACCAAGGGCCAGAAGGTCACGCTGCGCAAGGAGGGTGGCGTCAAGCTCACCAACATCCGCATGGGCCTCGGCTGGGACCCGGTACGCGGAGGATTCGGCCGCGGCGGGTCGATCGACCTCGACGCGTCGGTGCTGATGTTCTCCGGCGGCCAGTGCGTCGAGACCGTGTACTACGGCCACCTCAACAGCAAGGACCGTTCGGTCCTGCACTCGGGCGACAACCTGACCGGCGAGGGCGAGGGCGACGACGAGGTCATCCGCGTTGCGCTGCAGTCGGTTCCGGCCCGCATCGACGCACTGATGTTCATCGTCACGTCCTACCGCGGCCACACCTTCGAGAAGATCGAGAACGCCTACTGCCGTCTCGTCGACGAGACGACGTCAGCCGAACTCGCCCGCTACACCCTCAAGGGCGGCATGCCGTTCACCGCCGTCGCGATGGCGGTCATCGGCCGCGACGGCGATGAATGGAAGCTACGGGCGATCGGCGAGGGATTCGACGCCAAGACCCCGAAGAAGGCGCTCTCACACGTGGGCAAATACCTGTAGAAGAGCAGAATCGCGTTGCGCTTGATCCCGGGAGCCGGGATCAAACGCAACGCGATTCTGCTACAGGCGAATTCAGATCACGCCGTGCAGCGGCGGATCCTCCCCACGGAGCAGCCAGCGCCCGATGTGCTGGTACTTCCACCGGACCGGGTCGTGCAGAGTGTGCGTCCGGGCGTCACGCCAGTAGCGATCGAGCCCGGTCCCGGCCGCGGCACTGCGGGTTCCGCTCACCTCGAAGAGCGCCGACGCGACCGGCGCCGCGACCCGGTCGGCCACGGCCTTGGCACGCGCCACCGCGATCGACGCCTCGGCGACGAGTTCACGCGGCGCGCCTGCCGAGCCGTCGACGGCCTCGTCGACCCTGCGACCCGCGGCGACGAGCATCGCCTCGGCAGTTGCGACGTCGACCTCGAGTTCACCGAAACGCTGGACCACCAGCGGATCGTCGACCGCCCGGTCGACACCCGCCTCGAACCACGGACGGGCCTTGGTCCGCACGAACTCGACCGCCGCGGTCAGCGCACCCCGAGCGATGCCCACATCGATCGCGACGTGGAGCAACTGCGCGTACGCGCCGTACGCGGTGGGTGCCGACGTCGCCGACGCGCGCGCCACGAGGTCGGCCGCGGTCACTCCGACACCCGAGAATCGGACGGTTCCCGAACCGGTGGTCCGCTGCCCCACGGCATCCCAGTCGTCGATGATCTCCACACCGGGCGCATTCGCGGGGATGAAGGCCACATATTCACCTGGTGCGAGGTCGCCGGCCGCCACATCGAGCTTCGCCAGGACGGCGAGCGTGTGCGCGAACAGCGAACCCGTGCAGTAGAACTTCTCACCCTCGAGGACGAACCGCCCACCGTCGCCGTCGATCGGGGTCAGACGGGTCGAGATGTCCGCGATGGTCTTGCCGCCGCGCTCCGACTGCGCGTTGGCCACCCGGCCACCGGCCAGGACATCGGTGAAGATGCGCTCGGCCAACGCATCTCCCGCGGAGAGGCGCACCAGGTTGAGGTAGACGAAATGACTGTGCGGGATCTGCGCAATGCTGGGATCGGCGGCGGCAAGTATCGAGACGACCTCGGCCAGCACACTCGGCGACACGTCGAGCCCACCGAACCGTGCGGGCACCGTCAACGCGAGAAGACCCGACGCCGACAGGCGATCGATCTCGGCGAACGGCAGGCGGCGGTCGCGATCGCGCTCGCCTGCACCGGCCGCGAACGTCGCAGCGAGTTCCCTTGCGACGGAGAGAGCTTTGGCCGTCGATTGGATCCGGCTCGCCGATTCGGGTCGGGCCTGACTTACAGCCGTCACAGAACTGCTGCGGGGGTCAGCGATGCCTCGAGTTCGCGCAGGAGCGGGAGCACCTTCTCGCCGAAGTACTCGATCTCCTCCTGGAAATGCAGGAAGCCGCCGAGAATGAGGTCGACGCCGAGACGCTTGTAGGCGACGATGCGCTCGGCGATCTGCTCCGGGGTACCGATCAGCTGCGTCTTGAAGCCGTCGTTGTACTGGACGAGGTCCTCGAACTTCGAGTCCGCCCACATGCCCTTCTTGTCACCGGTCGAGTTGCCGGCCTGCTGTACGGCATCCCGGAAACCTTCCACCGCAGGACGATTCGCCTTCTCGACGATCTCGCGCAGGGTGTCGCGGGCTTCCTTCTCGGTGTCGCGGGCGATGATGAAGCCGTTGAGGCCGAACTTCACCGAACGGTTGTGGGCCTGCGCGACGGCGCGCAGGTCGTCGAGCTGCTCGGTGACGCCGTCGAAGTCCTTGCCGTTGGAGAAGTACCAGTCCGCGAAGCGGCCGCCGTTGCTGCGGGCCGCGGTGGAGTTGCCGCCCTGGAAGAGCTCCGGGTTCGGACGCTCGGGGGTGTTGAGCGGCTTCGGCTTCAGCGTGAAGTCGTGGATTCGGTAGAAGTCGCCGCGGTAGTCGACGTTGTCCTCGGTCCAGATCTTGCGGATGACCTCGAGGAACTCGCCGCTGCGGCGATAGCGCTCGTCGTGTTCGAGCCACGGCTCACCGAGGTGGGTGAACTCGTCCTTGAACCAGCCGCTGACCACGTTGATCGCGAAACGGCCCTTGGACAGGTGGTCGGCGGTGGCGCCGAGCTTGGCGAGGACCGCCGGATGCCACAGGCCCGGATGCACGGCGGCGATCACCTTCAGCCGCTGCGTCGCGAGCAGCAGGGCGAGGCTGAAACTGGTCGACTCGTGCTGGTATTCGGCGCCGTAGCTCGCCTCGTAACGGACCTGCGAGAGGGCGTACTCGAAGCCGTTGTTCTCCGCGGTCCGGGCGAGCTTGATGTTGTAGTCGTAGTCCCAGCTCGTGCGCTGTTCGATGGTGCTGGTGACCAGACCGCCACTGACGTTCGGCACCCAATAGGCGAACTTGATCTGGTCCGCGATGGATTCGGTGGACATGGTGTTACCTCCGCAGGTGGATTCTCAGGTGGAACGTGGATCGATCAGGACGATGCGGCCTGCAGGCGCGGCAGGAACGCGGTACGGACCTCTTCGCTCGGACGGGCGTCGGCCGCGTCGAGCAGACCGCGTCGAGCCAGCGCGGGTCGGACGCCTTCACCGAAGTGGTAGGCCTCCTCGAGGTGCGGGTATCCGGACAGGATGAAGTGGTCGAGTCCGAGGGACGCGTACTCGCCGATCAGCTCCGCGACCTCGTCGTAGGAACCGACGAGCGCGGTGCCGGCACCGCCGCGCACCAGGCCGACGCCGGACCAGACGCCCGGGTGGATCTCCAGCGAACGCGGGTCGGTCGAACCCTCGAAAGCTGCTCCGCGACCATGCAGTTCGGACATACGACGCTGACCTTCCGACTCCGACTGCGCGAGGTTCCGCTGAGCGGCGGCGACCTGAGCGGGATCGAGATTGTCGAGAAGGCGTTCCGCCTCGGCCCAGGCCTGCTCGGAGGTCTCCCGGGCGATGACGTGGAAGCGGATGCCGTGATCGAGCGTCCGGCCCTGCGCAGCGGCGAGTCCGTTGATCCAAGCGATCTTCTCGGAGACGGCTTCCGGCCGCTCGCCCCAGGTCAGGTAGGTGTCGGCATATCTGGCTGCCACGTCACCCGCGGCCGGCGACGAGCCGCCGAAGAAGACCGGCGGGGTCGGGGTCGGGCGACGGCCGAGCAGCGCGTTCTCGACACGCAGGTGCTTGCCGACGAAGTCGACGGGCTCCTCGTCGGTCCACAGGCGGCGGATGATCTCCAGGTACTCCGCGCAGCGCTCATAGCGCGCGTTCTTGGCCAGGAAATCGCCGAAGGCGCGCTGCTCACTGGACTCGCCACCGGTGACGACGTTGATCAGGAGACGGCCTTCGGAATGCCACTGGAAGGTCGCCGACATCTGGGCGGCGAGCAGCGGGGAGATGAGTCCGGGACGGAAGGCGATCAGGAACTTCAGGCTCTCCGTCGCGTCGATGAGTGCCGCAGTGGTCAGCCACGCGTCCTCACACCACAGTCCCGCCGGGGTCAGTACCGCTTCGAAGCCGTTGATTTCGGCCGCGGCCGCGAGCTGCTTGAGGTATCGAAGGTCGGCCGGCCGGTCCCCGTTCATCTGGCTGCCGTGCCCGCCCGCGATCAGGTTGCGGGAGTCACCGTAGGTGGGCAGGAACCAGTGGAAATGCAGAGACACCGCGGAGGCACCTTTCGTCGTGGAGCAGAAGGGGTGGAGCGGCAGGTGCGATCGGCAGCGCGGACCGAGGGACCCGCACCGCGAAACACATGTCGGCGACAAGTGTCGAACACCGGCGAGACACCAGGCCACAGTTGAAATCTCTGTGACGCCAAGTGGACAACGGTCCGCAGTGTTCGGTAACGACTGCGTTCACGCAGGTCACGGGCAGGACGACGGTCGCATGCGCGTCACCGGGCCGGTCACGCCCTACTCAGAGGGACGCCCTACTCAGACGGACGCCACTGCCCCATGCCGAGAAACACCATCACCAACTGGCGTTCGGTGCGCTCGACGATCTCCTTCTCGACGCCGCGACCGCGGTACTCGCCGTCGAGCAGGTCGGCGACCGCGGTCAGCATGATCGTGACGATGAGTTCGGCGGCGATCTCGAGGTCTTCGGGTTGCCAGGGCGCGAGGTCCGGAATCCGGGCGAGGTCGATGGTCAGCTCTTTGGAGAAGAGCCGGAGCTCGGTGTCGATGGCGCGGCGGATCTCCGCGATACCGCCGTGCTGCTCGCGAATGAGGAATCGGAACTGCGACTCGTTCTCGCGAACGTGACGCAACAGGATGTCGAGGGAGTTCTTCGCGGTCGGCATCGCCTCGCGAGCCGCGAGATCGCGCCGACCCTCTCGGAGTGCGCGACGCAGAACCCGCATCGAATCCTCGACGACGGTGACCCCGAGGTCCTCCATCGAGGCGAAGTGCCGGTAGAAGGCCGTGGGCACGATCCCCGCACCGCGGGCGACCTCGCGCAGGCTGATGCTGCCGAAGCTGCGCTCACCGACCAGGGACCTCGTCGTGTCGAGGAGCGCCTGGCGCGTCTGGTTCTTCTTGTCCGCACGCGTCTGCGCATCGCGCTGGCTCGAACTCCGCGTGCGTGTCACAGAGTCGAGTGTATTCGCCGGCGCGCGCCGCCCGGACCGCGACCTCCCATCGACAGTGACGGCCGTCACAGGGATTTCCGCTTGACGCTCCCGGGCGGCCACGTGTCACACTCGTTTGTGTACACATGTACACCGAATCATGCGAACGGAGCCCTTTCATGAGCATTCGCACACCCCATACCCCGACCCGGGGCACCGCCGCCGGCAGCCCCGGCCGCTGGAACCGCCTGGTCGGATCGATCGTCGAGGCGGCACTGTCCCCGCATCCGGTCGACCGCTATCTCGAACTGCTCGACCCCATGCTCACCTGGCGCGACCTGCGCGGCGAGATCGTGCGGGCCGAGCACCCGACGCCCCGCACGGTGCGTCTCACCATCCGTCCGACCCGCCAATGGCAAGGACACCGTGCCGGACAGTTCGTGCAGCTCAGCGTCGTCATCGACGGCGTTCGGCACACCAGGTGCTTCTCTCCGGCGAATGCCGCCACCGGTCCCGACGGCGACATCGAACTCACCATCACCGCCAACGACGACGGCCTCGTCTCCAAGCATCTGGGCGCACACGCCCGGCCGGGTGACGTCGTCGGACTGTCCCAGGCCGACGGCGACTTCGTACTACCGGAGACCGACCCCACCTCGGCCGTCTTCATCAGCGGCGGCAGCGGCGTTACACCTGTGCTCTCAATGTTGAGGACGCTGGTGGCCCGAGGGTACGCCGGACCGATCACTTTCGTGCATTACGCTCGCACCGCCTCGGAGGTCGCGTACCGCGACGAACTCGTCGCGCTGGCGTCCGCACATCCCAACATCGACCTACGGGTACACCACACCCGTGACGATCGCGACGGTCACTTCACCGCCGCTCACCTCGACGACGTCCCCGGTCTGGCCGACGCCGACGTCTTCGTCTGCGGACCGCGGGCCCTGATGGATGCCGTCGCCGAGGTACATGCCGCGCTCGGCATCTCGCAGCCACTGCACAGCGAGGCGTTCACTCTGACCCCGACGACAGTCGTCGACCCGGATTCGGTCGAGGGCGAACTCACGTTCTCCCGGTCGGGCACCACGGCGACCAACGACGGTCGCCCGATCCTCGACCAGGCCGAGGCCGCCGGGCTCACCCCGGAGTCCGGTTGCCGCATGGGGATCTGCTTCTCGTGCACCGCCGTCAAGAAATCGGGGTGCACCCGCAACGTGCTGACCGGCGAGACCGACACCGAGTCCGACACACAGATCCAACTGTGCATCAACGCCCCGGTCGGCTCCGTCGACATCGAACTCTGACGGTCGACGATCACCCTATCCCGCTGACCACCACCCATTCCCTCTCCTACCCAGCAGGAGGCACACCATGACCATCGACATCGAAAAGGCCGCCCGCAAGGCGCCCACCGAGAACCTGCCGGCCCTGCGCGCCGCCGAGAAGACCTCGGACAACAACACACCCGCAGACCCCAACACCGTCGTCCTGTCCTACGAGCAGGTCGAGGCCCTGGGACGCGACCTCGACGAACTGCGCTCCCGCATCGTCGCCGATCTCGGCCAGAAGGACCGCGACTACCTGTACTCCGTCATCCGCGCCCAGCGAGGATTCGAGATCGGTGGTCGCGCACTGATGTACCTCGGGTTCTTCCCTCCGGCGTGGGTCGCCGCCGTCGGCGCACTCTCGGTGTCGAAGATCCTCGACAACATGGAGATCGGCCACAACGTGATGCACGGCCAGTACGACTGGATGCGTGAGGACACCTACAACTCCCGCGAATTCGAGTGGGACACCGTGTGTCCGGCCGACCAGTGGAAGCACAGCCACAACTACCTGCACCACACGTTCACCAACATCATCGGCGAGGACCGCGACATCGGTTACGGCATCCTGCGGATGGCGCGTGACCAGAAGTGGAATCCCTACTACCTGGGCAACCTCGGCTATGCGACCGCCCTCATGCTCCTCTTCGAGTGGGGCGTCATGCTCCATGACCTGGAGGCGGAGAACGTGATCCAGGGCAAGCGCAAGTGGAGTGACATCAAGGGCCTGGTGAAAGGCATGTGGCGCAAGGCAGGCCGGCAGGTCCTCAAGGACTACGTCGTCTTCCCGGCGCTGACCGGCCCGCTGTTCGTTCCGACGCTCGTCGGCAACGCCGCCGCCAACCTGGTGCGCAACGTCTGGACGTACTCGATCATCTTCTGCGGCCACTTCCCCACCGGGGCACAGACTTTCACCTCGGAGGAATGCCAGAACGAGACCCGCGGACAGTGGTACCTGCGGCAGATGCTCGGCTCGGCCAACATCACCGGCAGCCCCCTGTTCCACATCATGAGCGGCAACCTGTCCCACCAGATCGAACACCACCTGTTCCCGGACATCCCCGCGAGCCGCTACCCGTCGATGTCCGCCGAGGTCCAAGAGATCTGCGAGCGCTACGGATTGCCGTACAACACCGGCTCGCTCAGTCACCAGCTGGCGTCGACCTGGAAGAAGATCGCAAAGCTGTCGCTGCCCAACTGGATGACCCGCGACGACGACGATCTGACCGTCATCGTCGAGCGCGAGAAGCCCGTTTCTGCTGCCTGACCAGCGCATTTTAGGAATCGTTTGATCAGCTGGTCCCGAGGGTACCCTCGGGACCAGCCGCACGTACGGCCGTGCGCGGACACTCACACGCGGGGACACACACCCTTCAGCACCCAGGGGGTTAGAGATGGTCGACAGCATCGAACGCAACAAGGACCTGTTCCAGGAACTGATCGAGTCGACGGCCACGCACGTCGGCCGGATCGCGACGATCATCACCGGCGCCGTAGCCGGTGTCACCCGCGAGATCGGGGAGATCGTCACCGACGGGTTCGAGATGCGTGAGGCCGCACGTAAGGCAAAGGCCGACGAGCGGGCCCGAGGCGGCGATTGGGAGATCATCGACGCCGAGTTCGCCTACGCCGAGGCGATCAAAGACGCCGACATGTCGGCGCCCTTCTCCGAATCCGAGCAGGCACGCAAAGTGACAGGAGTGGACATGGACGAGGTTCCCGACCGCATCGACGTCGGCGAGCAGACCGGAATCGACCAGGAGGGCGAGATCTCCCGTGAGGCCGAACTCGCCAACGACGGTGGTGTCACAGATCAGGACGAACCCGACGTAGCCGACCCGCGGGAGATCGCGGCCGAGGAACCCCGCATCGCACCTGACACCGATCATTTGTGAGACAGAACTCACCTCTGTTGCGATCTGGGTGAATACAACCTTTGCCAAAGCGCGGGCTCACCCGTAACTTGGTCCTGGTTTTCCTAGTTCATGGAGGTTTCTGTCGATGTCGGTGCGTGAGGTTCTCACCTTTCCCAACCCCGTGAACGACTATGCGGCCCGGACCACCGCCGGCCTGGTTGTCGTCCTCGCGATCATCGCGGTCGCGGTCAACGAACCGATCGTCTACGGCCTTCTGGCCCTCGGCTTCGCGCTGCGCGTGGCGTCGGGTCCGACGCTCTCCCCTTTCGGTCAGCTCTCGGTGAAGTTCATCGTCCCGAAGATCGTCCGCAAGGAGAAGCTCGTCCCGGGTCCGCCGAAGCGTTTCGCCCAGGCCATCGGCCTGGTGGTCAGCGGTGTCGCGTTCGTGCTCAGCCTGTTCGGTTTCGGCCTGGCCGCACAGCTCGCCACCGGCATCCTGATCGCCGCCGCGACACTCGAATCGGTCTTCGGATTCTGCCTCGGTTGCACCATCTTCGGTTTCCTGCAGCGTGAAGGCATCATCCCCGAGTCGGTCTGCGAGGCGTGCAACAACATCTCGCTGCGGAACCCCGCAGCCGTCTGACACGCAAACCCCCCTCTTTTCGGCAGAATCACCACCCCGCGAGGTGGTGATTCTGCCGAAAAGGGGTGGGTTTACATCCGCTCCCTGAGGAGCCCGGAGCTTGCGGAGGGCGTCTCGAAGGGTTAGTCCTTCACCGCGCGGTCGGGCACGGTCATCGCCATCATCATGATCTCGGTCTCGCTGTAGTCCCGGCCGGGATGTTCGGCCGCCAGATGGGCCTGGACCTTGGGGACGAAGTCGTCCTCGAGTGCGGTGATGGACTCGCCACAGGGGCAGTGCAGGTTGTATGCCATGCGTCACATCTTATCGGGCCGGCCGCTCAGTCCAGAATGCCCAGCGCGATCCCGTCGAGGATGTCGTGTTCGCTGACGACGAGTTCGGCGATACCCGCGCGTTCGGACAGCACCCGGGCCAGTTCCAGCGTGACCAGCGATCCCCCACCGATGACGTCGACGCGACCGGGATGCATCGGCCCCAGCGCGGCACGATCGGCGCGCGTCATGCCGATGAGGTCCCAGCACACGCGGTCCAGGTCGGGCAGCGAGATACGGGAGAGGTGGATCTTCTCGGAGTCGTATTCGGTGAGTCCGGCGCCGAGCACGGCGAGCGTCGTCATCGTCCCGGCAACGCCGACCCACGTGCGGGCCGACTCCACCGGCACCCGCGTGAAGGCCTCGGCCAACCGCTCTGCGGCGAACGCCTGGGCCGCGGCGATCTCGTCGGCGGTCGGCGGGTCCGACGGCAGAGTCCGTTCGGTCAGGCGCACGCACCCGATGTCCGCGGAGTATGCGGCGTGGACACCGTCGGCGTCGCCGAGCACCACCTCGGTCGAACCTCCGCCGAGATCGGTGACCACGAAAGGTCCACTGGCCGGGTCCAATTCGCCGACGGCACCGCGGAACGACAGCCGTGCCTCCTCGTCACCCGAGATGACCTCGGCGATCGCGCCGTCGGACACACATCCCAGCAGATCGGCGGTCATCGCGAAGAACTCGTCGCGGTTCGACGCGTCGCGGGTCGCCGACGTCGCGACCATCCGGACCTTCTCGACGCCCAGCGATTCCATCGTCGTGACGTAGTCGGCGAGCGCGATCCGGGTACGTTCGATCGATTCCGGCGCGAACTGTCCCGTGGCGTCCACGCCGTAACCGAGTCGCACAATCCGCATTTCGCGATGCAGGTCGACGAGGCGCCCGTCCTCCCCCGGCCGTGCGATGAGCAGACGGATCGAGTTGGTACCGCAGTCGACGGCACCGACGATCGTCACGCGTCGTCTCCGGAGGTCTCCGTCGGCGGCAAGGTCTCAGTCGGCAAGGTCTCCGGCCAGTCGGCGGGAATCGCGCTGCCGCGCAACCCATTGGCGGCCGCGAGGGCGACCGCTTCGTCGCCGAGCGGGTTGAGTCCCGGCCCCTTGGCGAGCGAGTGGGCGATCAGCACGTGCAGGCACTTCACCCGATCCGGCATCCCGCCGCCGGTGAAGTCGGTGCCGAGCGATTCGATGGCGTCGCGTTCGGCGAGGTAGTCCTCGTGCGCGCGACGGTATGCGGCGGCGAGTTCCGGGTCCGACGACAACCGGGCCGTCATCCCCTTCATGACCCCGGCCGATTCCTGCCGGCTCGCCTCGGCGGTCAGCCGCGGATCGGTCAGGTAGTACAGCGTCGGGAACGGGGTGCCGTCGGGCAGCCGCGGCGCGGTCTTGACCACCGCCGGCTGACCGTCGGGAGTGCGATAGCTGATCTCGATGACCCCGCGCGGTTCACGCCCCAGCTGGGCTGCGACGGTGGCGAGGTCGTCTTCGGACACGCTCACGGTCTCTGACCTCACTGCGCGGCGGGCGGAGTCGACAGGGTGTCCCAGAGGTTGCCGTACCAGGGCGCACGCGCGCGCTCCTCGGCTCGTTCGGCGGCCTCGCGGCGGGCCTCGTCGGCGGGGAACAACATCACGAGCGGAATCTCTCCTGGTTTGACGAATTGCAGACGCGTCCGCGCCTGGGCCTCGATGTAGGCGGGGTCGTTCTGCTCGTTGACCTTCTGCTGATAGTCGGCGACCTCGCGCCGCAGCTGTTCGTTCGACGCGGTGAGCTGCCGGAACTCCGAACGCTGACTGAAGTAGGTGCGCAGCGGCATGGCCAGCGTGAGGGCCACGACGCAGACCACGACGACGGTGATGACGAGCGTTGCGACCGTCGCCGGGGTCATCTCGAGCCGGCGGAGCCGAGCACCCAGTCCGGATCGCATCCGGCCGCGGGATGCGCTCGGGCGGGGTCGTGTGGTGACTCGCTCCCCGGACGGGGCCGGGCTGTCGGCGGCGCTGTCCTGGCCTTCGGCCGCCGCGTCGTCGCTGATCAGCTCCTGCTCACCGGTCTCGACGACCGAGACCGGTGATACAGGTCGGGCCGGCCGGCCGGACCGATCGTGTCGTCGCGTGCGACGGGCGTCGCGTACGCGCGGGTCGACCCTCCGGTCCCGCGCACGCTGACGCCCGTCACCGCGGTGACGTCGATCAGAAGCCATGAAGACAGCTAATCACGAACCAAACGAGAAACGCGGGAAGGCGAGGTCGCCCGCGTAGCGTGCCGCATCGCCGAGACCCTCTTCGATGCGCAGCAGCTGGTTGTACTTGGCGACGCGCTCGGAACGAGCGGGCGCGCCGGTCTTGATCTGGCCGCAGCTGCAGGCGACGGCCAGGTCGGCGATGGTGGTGTCCTCGGTCTCGCCCGACCGGTGGCTCATCATCGACTTGTAGCCGTTGTTGTGCGCGAGAGCGACGGCGTCGAGGGTCTCGGTCAGCGTGCCGATCTGGTTGACCTTGACCAGCAACGCGTTGGCGATGCCCTTCGAGATGCCCTCTTCGAGGCGCTCGGGGTTGGTCACGAACAGGTCGTCACCGACCAGCTGCACCTTGTCGCCGATCGACTCGGTCAGCTTGGCCCAGCCGGCCCAGTCGTCCTCGGACAGACCGTCCTCGATCGACACGATCGGGTAGTCGCTGATGAGCTTCTCGTAGAACGAGACCATGTCGTCGGCGCCGAACTCCTTGCCCTCGAGCTTGTAGGCGCCGTTCGAGTAGAACTCGGTCGACGCCGCGTCGAGCGCGATGACGACGTCGCGACCGAAGTTGTAGCCGGCCTTGCCGACGGCCTCACCGATCACGGCGATCGCGGCCTCGGTGTTCGGCAGGTCGGGGGCGAAGCCGCCCTCGTCACCGAGCGCGGTGTTCAGGCCCTGCTTGTTCAGCACCGACTTGAGCGCGTGGTAGACCTCGGCGCCGCAGCGGAGGGCCTCCTTGAAGGTGGGAGCGCCGACCGGCGCGATCATGAACTCCTGGAAGTCGATGCCGTTGTCGGCATGCTCACCGCCGTTGATGATGTTCATCATCGGGACCGGCAGGATGTGGGCGTTGGGGCCGCCGATGTAGCGGAACAGGGGCAGACCGGCCGACTCGGCGGCGCCCTTGGCGACCGCGAGCGACACGCCGAGCAGCGCGTTGGCACCGATGCGGCTCTTGTCCGGGGTTCCGTCGCAATCCAGCAGTGCCTGGTCGACGAGACGCTGTTCCTCGGCCTCGATGCCGATCACCGCGGGGGCCAGCTCGCCGAGGACGCCCTCGACGGCCTTGGTGACACCCTTGCCCAGGTACCGCTCGCCACCGTCACGGAGCTCGACGGCCTCGTGTTCCCCGGTGGATGCGCCCGAGGGAACGGCGGCGCGGGTGAAGGTGCCGTCGTCCAGGACGACCTCGACCTCGACCGTCGGGTTTCCCCGCGAATCGAGAATCTCGCGCGCACCTACCTGCTCGATGATTGCCACGACTGAACTCCGATCTCGGTGGACGTGCCGGCTGTGATGCCGGTCGGTAGGTCAAAGAGTAGTGGCTGCCCCCACGGTGCACGAGACAAGGTCTCGGGCCACGGCAGCAACCGTCCGGATCCCGGTTACCAGCCGGGCGTCGACGGAGTCAGAATCGAACACCGACGGGGTCAGAACCGAACATTGATGGAGTAGGCGTTGGCGTGATCGCGTACGTCGAGGACGTATGCCATCGAGTTGTTGTATCGGCGGATGGCCTTCTCCCACCCTTCGGCGACCGTCATGTCGTTGCCCGACGAGACGCACAGGTAGCGGGCCGCGGAGAGGGCCGCGTCGTCGATGTTGTCCGGGTCCGGCACACCGTCCCCGCTGGCGTCCACGCCGTAGCGCTTCCACGTCTCGGGGATGAACTGGAACGGCCCCATGGCGCGATCGTGGGTGGAGTCGCCGTCGAGACCGCCGCCGTCGGAGTCACGGATCTCCATATTGCCCTTGGTGCCGTCGAGCTTGACCCCGCGGATCGGCGGGCTGACGTCGCCGTTGGCGGCGACATCGGAACCACGGTAGTGCCCGTGTTTGCTCTCGACACCTGCGATTCCGGCGAGGGTCGTCCACGCGAGGCCGCATTCGGGGTGCTGCTGGCGCTGGATCTCGGCGGCGTTGCCGTAGGCCTGCAGGGACACGACCGGGATGCCGGTCGACTTCGAGATGGGCTCGGCCCACTCGCGCATCTTGTCGGCGGTCCGGCCGGGTGCGTTGATGTCGATGTAGGGCTGCGGCACCCCGGCGCCGGGCGGGATGCCCTCGGGGATGTCCGGCCTGTTCAGCGACGGGAGGTCGATGCACGCGGAGAGCAGCACCGACGATGCGATCGCCACGACACCCGCCACGAGCCCACTCCTCCACGAGCGACGATTCCGCCCCCGGCCCACCACACGCATTCCCCGTTCCACTCCTGTCTCAGGTCTGGAGCGAGCCGATGCCCGCCCGAGCGACCACGATCGCACATGTGACGGCGTGGTCCCGCACACAACACACAACCGCGTGGCTCACAAAAGACAACTGCCGGCGGTTGCGTTCGGTTCCCCGGGTCGGTCCGGACCGGGGCGCGCGTCGCCCCACGGATAGCGGGCACCACGCAGTCCACCGCGCGCGGTCTACTCCCGCTGAGCCTCGGTCGGCAGCGTCCGGCCCGAAACCCTTGACACGTAACGACTGTAGTGAGTGTCCAGACGGGGTGGCTCTCGGCTCAGCGGCGCGACCCCCGGGGACGACGCGACGGCAACGCGTCTTCCTGCGACTCCACCCGCGGCGCCTTCGCATTCAAAGCGCCCATGAAGCGTTGGGCGATGGCCGTGCCGGTGGCCTCGTCCGGCAGGTCGTCACCGGTCTCGGCGCGCCACGCGGAGAGGGTCGCGGCGAGTGCCGCACGCACCTCGGCATACGCCGGGTCCTCGGCGACATTGTTGCGCTCATGGGGATCGGAACGCAGGTCGTACAACTCGACCCGCGGCCGGTCCTGTTGTATCGCTTCGATATCCAGCGATCGTGCGGACAGGCTGTCGGCGATGTCGAGCGGCAACAACAGCGCCGGGCGGGTCGCGAAGTTCTCGATGTAGCTGTGCTCCTTGGTGCGCACGGCGCGGATCGGGTCGAAGGCGTCGTGATAGGTCTTCTCGGTGAACACCTCGGTGCGGACGGCCGCGGCCGGCTCGCCGAGCGGCCCGACGAGAGCCGACGCGTGAGAGTCACCGTCCACCTCGTCGGGGATCTCGACACCGAGCAGCTCCAGCAGGGTCGGCGTCAGGTCGACTCCGGAGAACAGGTCGTCGTAGACCTGCGGTTCGATCCCGCGCTGCGTCGGTGGCCGCATGATGAGCGCGACGCCGGTCCCCGCCGCGTAGAGCGTCGACTTCGCGCGCGGGAACGCCAGGCCGTGGTCGGTGATGAACACGATCCACGTCGACGAATCCAGACCCAGCTCGGCAACGGTGTCGAGCAGGCGCCCGACCGCGGCGTCGGCCTTGGTGATGGAGCCATGGAGACCCGCGAGATCCTCGCGGACGTCATCGGTGTCGGGCAGGAATCCCGGGACGGCGATGCCACTGGTGTCGGACGGCTCGTACTCGTCCGCCGGGTACGGCCGATGGGTCTCGAAGAAGCCGGCGGTCAGGAAGAAGGGCCGATCCTCGTCGGCGTGGCGCCGGAGCCAGTCCTGGGACTGCTCGACCACGTGGTCGCACCGGGAGTCGGAGACGTCGACCGAGTCGAAGCCGAGGCGCTGCGGGTCCGCGCTCTCGTGTTGCATCCCGAACAGCACCGACCGGTACCCCGCGTCGGCGAGCAGCGACGGCAGTGTCCGCACATCCGCGTGGTACTCGAACCCGTGGTGGGCGAGCCCGACGAGCCCGTTGCGGTGGGGGTATCGCCCGGTGAACAGCGATCCGCGAGCCGGGGAGCACAGCGGCGCGGTGGAATGGGCGTCGGCGAAACGGATGCCGTGCGCGGCCAGCTGATCGAGGGCCGGTGACGAGACGCCGTCCGCGCCGTAGCACGTCAGATGGCGTCCGAGGTCGTGCCAGTGGATCAGGATGACGTTCTCGCGGGCCATTCCCCATGATGACGCAGATGGACGGCGGTGCCGGGGTCGCACCGACGCCGAATACCGACATACCGCCCACCGCAGCGGCCCCGCAGTTGAATTCATCGTGCGCCGAACTCCGCGGCGACGGGCGACGCACGCCCGGGTAGGGCGATGTGCCCTATGCGCCCTCCGACCCTGGGTCTACTCTCGCTATGGCTAGCCTTACAGAACAAACGGTGCCGCGGGGCGCCAAGGAGATGGACCACCGAGTGGATTACATATCGGCACTTGCCTCCAGCGGCACGTCTTTCCTCGCTGCCGGCGGGGGCCCGTCGATCTACACCCAGATGTTCGGCAGCGCCCTCATCGGTCTCCGCGAGGGTCTCGAGACCGGCATCGTGGTCATGGTCCTGGTCGCGTTCGTCGTCAAGACCGACCGCCGGGACGCCCTGAAGTGGATCTGGGCGGGCGTGGGTGCGGCAATCGCCATGACCCTCGTGGTGTTCCTCGTCATCCACTTCGGTACGTCGACGATGACGCCGCTCGCGGCCGAGACCATCGCCGGCGTCGCATCGCTGGTGGCGGTCGGAATCGTGACGTTCATGGTGCTGTGGATGAGCGAGGCCTCGTCCCACATCTCCGCCGACCTCAAGAGCGGGATGTCGAAGGCGCTCCTCGCCGGCGGTGCGTCGGTGCTGGGTCTGGCGTTCCTGGCCGTCGGACGTGAGGGCTTCGAGACCGCGCTGCTGATGGTCGGCTATGCCGAGAGTGTGTCCGGCGGGTTGTGGCCACTGCTTGGACTCGTGGTCGGGATCCTCGCCGCCATCGTGCTGACGGTGCTGATCTACCGCGGCGCCATCCGGATGAACCTCTCGGTGTTCTTCACCTACACGGGTCTGTTCCTGATCGTCGTCGCCGCCGGAATCCTCACCTACGGAATCCGCGCGCTGCAGACGGTGGGCTGGCTACCCGGTCTCGGCAACATCGCGTTCGACGTCTCCGGCACGTACGACGCCTCCTCGTGGTACGGAACCGTCCTGGGCGGCATCTTCAACGTGCGGCCGGATCCGACGGTGCTGCAGGTGCTCGTCTGGATCGTCTACGTGGTCGTGGTGACCGCGATCTTCTTCCGCCGCCAGCGAGCCGGCCGGCGGGCCGTCGCCCAGAGGACCCGAACCCCCGACGAGAGCCCCGCACCTGCGGAGCCCACCCCCGAAAGGAATCCTCAGTGAACCGTAGAACCGTGGTGGCCGCATCTGCGGCCGCGGTGGTGCTCACCCCCATCTTGCTGACCGGCTGTACCGAGAAGAGCAGCGCCGAGGGCGCGATCGCCGTGACCTCCACCGCCGACGCCTGCGAGCTGGCTTCGAACGAGGCCACGACCGGGAACATCGACTTCACGGTCACCAACTCGGGCAACAAGGTCACCGAGTTCTACGTCTACGGAAACAACAACCGCGTGCTCGGCGAGGTCGAGAACATCGGCCCCGGACTCTCGGGGAACCTGACCGTCGAGATCGTCGAACCCGGCACCTACACCGTCGCGTGCAAGCCCGGCATGGTCGGTACCGGCATCCGTACCGAGCTCGAGGTCGGCGGTGAGCGCAAGGAGAAATCCGGCGTCCCGGCCGACGTGACGGCCGCCAAGGCGCAGTACCTCGAATACGTCCGCAATCAGCTGAACACACTGCACGCCCAGACGACGACGTTCGTCGACAACATCAAGAAGGGCGATCTCGACGCTGCGCGAGCGCAATTCGGCCTCGTCCGCACGCCGTACGAACGGATCGAGCCGGTCGCCGAGTCCTTCCCCGACCTCGACCCCGCCGTCGACATGCGGTGGGACGACACCGAGGACGGCTCCCAGCCGTTCACCGGATTCCATCGCATCGAACGTTTCCTGTGGCCGCCGCAGCCCGCCGAGATCGGCGATGCGCCCGGGCAGATCACCCCGTCGGATGCCGCGAACGCCAAGGAGACCGACAACCCGCAGGCCATCGCCGGGATCGCCGACGGTCTGCTCGCCAACGTCACCAAGCTTCGCGACGAGGTCAGCAAACCCGACTTCGAGTTCGAGACACTCTCGTTCGTGAAGGGCCCGCAGGCGCTGATCGACGAGGTCGCCGCCACCAAGGTCGACGGCGAGGAGGACCGCTACTCCCACACCGATCTCTGGGACTTCGCGGGCAACCTCGACGGTTCGGAAACCGCGATCGCGACGCTGCAGCCGATCATCTCCGCCAAGAACCCGGCGCTGATGGACAAGATCACCGCCCAGTTCGCGACGGTTCGCACCTCGGTCAACTCCTACCGTGAAGGTGACGGCTACGTGTCGTACACCGAGGTCACCCCGGAGCAGCGCAAAGAACTGTCGAATCAGATCGACGCACTGTCGGCCACCCTGTCCCAGGTACCAGGAATCGTGTTGCAGCAATGAATGATCCGGCTCCCCGCCCCGACGACGCACAGACCACCGAACCCGTGAGGCGCACGACACGACGCGGTCTGTCGCGTCGTGCGATCCTCGGCGGGACCGGCGCCGGGTTGCTCGTCGCCGCGGGCGGGGTGGCCGTCGGGCGCGCCACCACCCCGGCACCGTCAGCCGATCACGTGGTCGAGTTCCGGGGTCCGCGCCAGGCGGGCATCATCACCGCCGCCCAGGATCGTCTGCATTTCGCGAGTTTCGACGTGGTCACCGACAACCGGGACGAACTCGTGTCCGTGCTGCGCCGCTGGACCGAGGCCGCCGAACGCATGACCCGTGGTGAGGAGACCGTCGCCGACGGCGCCACCGGACTCGGCGAGTACACGCCACCGGAGGACACCGGAGAAGCGTTGGGACTGAGCGCCGCTCACCTGACCCTCACGATCGGCTTCGGACCCGGACTCTTCGGTCCCAGCGCGTCGGCTCCCGACCGTCCCGATCGGTTCGGGCTCGCCGACCGTCGACCGCCGGCGCTCGTCGACCTGCCGATGTTCGCGGCCGAGAAGATCGAACCCGCACGGTCGTACGGCGACATCTGCGTGCAGGCCTGCGCCGACGATCCGCAGGTCGCGGTCCACGCGATCCGCAACCTGGCGCGGATGGCGGTGGGCGTCATGTCGGTCCGCTGGTCGCAGCTCGGGTTCGGCCGGACGTCGTCGACGACGCAGTCCCAGGACACACCCCGAAACCTGTTCGGATTCAAGGACGGAACGGCGAACCTGCGCGCCGAGGACACCGACCTCCTCGACCGCTGGGTGTGGGTCGGTCCCGAGGACAATCCACCGGCGGCGCAGTGGATGACCGGCGGCACCTACCTCGTCGCCCGCCGCATCCGCATGGACATCGAACCGTGGGACCGCGCCAACCTCTTCGAGCAGGAGCAGATCGTCGGCCGCACCAAACGGTCCGGTGCACCGTTGGGCAAGTCCGGCGAGTTCGACGACCCCGACTTCGCGATCACCTCCGGGGGCACACCGGTCATCGCGCGGAACTCCCATGTGCGGCTGGCGCATCCGGACAATCTCGGTGGCGTGCGGATTCTTCGCCGCGGCTACAACTTCACCGACGGCTCCGACGGGTTCGGCCACCTCGACGCCGGCCTGTTCTTCATCGCCTTCAACCGCGACACCGGCAAACAGTTCGTCCCCATGCAGCAGATCCTGTCCCGCCAGGACGCGATGACCGAGTACCTGATCCCCAACGGCTCGTCGACCTTCGCGATCCCACCGGGCCTCGAGCCCGGCGAGTGGTGGGGGCAGCGACTTTTCGAGTGAGGTCCTGCTCAGCCCGCGAGCACGCTCAGCCACGCCTCGCGTGAATCGAGTACGACGCCCTGCTCCCTGGCCCGTGCCTCGGCGGCGTACACCGACGCCATCAGTGCCAGAGCCTTGTCCCGGGCCTGCGCCTCGACGCTGTCGTCGCCTGCGGTGACGGTGACCGTCCAGGTCTCGGCCGGGATCGTCTCCACCGGATACGACGCGGCGGTGAGACGTTCGAGGATCTTCTGCAGCAGAGCGAGCGACGGTTGTGTGGTGGCGACCCCGTCGAGGACGGAACCGCGCTGCTTCTCGGCGGCCTTGCGTTCCTCCCATTCCCGGATCTGGGTCTCGAGGTCGGCGTGGGCGCCCGACAGCACACCGGGGGTGCGTCCCATCACCTTGGCGGTGAAACTGCGTGCGACGTCGTCGATGTCGAACGGCGACTCCGGATCGTCGGCGGCGATGCGCGCATGGAAGAGCACCTGCAGCAACAGGTCACCGAGTTCTTCCTTCAGCTCGATCTGGTCGCCGGTCTCGATGGCGTCGAGCAGTTCGTAGACCTCCTCGAGCAGGTAGCGCCGCAGTGAGTGATGCGTCTGGGTGCTCTCCCACGGTCCGTTGCGGCGCAACGTGTCCATCAGGGCGACCGAGTCGAGCAGCGCCATCCCCGACACCTTCGCCGCGGCGATGACCTGCTCACCGCGGGCGGCGCGGGCGCGGACGAGCGGGTGATCGGCGTCGGTGCTCACCAGCACGGAGTCGACGGGGGTCTCACCGAGCACCTCGTCGAAAACCGGTTCGACGTGGTCGAATTCCCAGAGGAGGACGGCGGGCACGTCCTCGGTGACCTTGACCGGTCCCGTGAGCCAGGCGCGCGCCCGGATGGGGATCAGGTCGGGCCGTGCCGGGTCCAGCAGCACCACCGTCATTCGTCGTACGTCCTTTCTCGACCCCCGACTTGCTTCTCGACCGTCCCCCGAAAACCACCCCTGGAAACCGCCCCCGAAAACCACCCTGAGCAGGCACTTCGACGACATAGTGTCACTCACACCGCCCTGACGGGTGCTTTCCAGGGGTGGTTTTCAGTGGTCAGCCGCTCGGCTCCGGCTTCAGCTGCGTCAGGAACGTGGTGAGGTACTCGATCAGCTCGTCGTCGCGCAGACGTGCCGAGCCGACTCCCCCGGTCCGCGGGATCGGGAGCGTGACCACCGAGGTCGTCGCCCGGTATGTCGCCGACGAGTACAACCGCCGCAGGCGCACCTGTTCGCTGTCGAGCAGAGGCAGCGGCGAGATCTTGACCCCCTGTCCGGCCAGACCGATCTCGGCGATCCCGCGTTCGCGGCAGCGCAGACGCAGACGTGCGATCGACGCGAGTCGGGTGGTCTCGACCGGTGGCGGACCATAGCGGTCGTTGAGTTCGACGAGAACCGCGTCGACCGCGGCGTCATCGCCGGCCGACGCGAGTTTGCGATACGCCTCCAGGCGCAGACGGTCGGAGTCGACGTACTCGACCGGGATGTGCGCATCCACCGGCAGATCGATGCGCACCTCGCCCGCCTCCTGCGTCTCCACGGGTTGGCCGTCGGCGGCCGCGCGATACGCCTCGACGGCCTCACCGACGAGGCGCACGTACAGATCGAAGCCCACACCCGCGACGTGACCCGATTGCTCTGCGCCGAGCACGTTTCCGGCGCCGCGCAGCTCGAGATCCTTGAGCGCCACCGCCATTCCGGCACCCAGTTCGTTGTTCTGGGCGATCGTCGCCAGCCGGTCGTAGGCCGTCTCGGTCAGCGGACGATCGGGACTGTAGAGCAGATAGGCGTAACCGCGCTCACGACTGCGGCCGACGCGTCCGCGCAACTGATGAAGCTGCGAGAGGCCGAGGTTCTCGGCACGGTCGACGATGAGCGTGTTGGCGTTGGAGATGTCGAGACCGGTCTCGATGATGGTCGTACAGACCAGCACGTCGTATTCGCGGTTCCAGAACCCCGACACCGTGCGCTCGAGCTGGTCCTCCCCCATCTGGCCATGTGCGACGACAACTCTCGCCTCCGGGACCATGTTGGAGATGTCCTTGGCCATCTTGTCGATGGTCGAGACACGATTGTGGACGTAGAACACCTGACCGTCGCGCAGCAGCTCACGACGGATCGCGGCGGCGACCTGCTTCGGCGCGTAGGCGCCGACGTAGGTGAGCACCGGATGGCGTTCCTCCGGCGGGGTGAGGATCGTCGACATCTCGCGGATGCCGGCCATCGACATCTCCAGCGTTCGCGGAATCGGCGTCGCGGACATGGTCAGCACGTCGACGTGGGTGCGCAGCGACTTGATGTGTTCCTTGTGTTCGACGCCGAATCGCTGTTCCTCGTCGACGATCACGAGTCCGAGGTCTTTCCAGGTGATGCCGGTCTGCAGGAGACGATGCGTACCGATGACGATGTCGACCTCGCCCTTGGCCATCGCCTCGGTGATCTCGCGGGATTCCTTGGCGTCGGTGAAACGCGACAGCCCGCGCACCCGCACGGGGAATCCGCTCATCCGCTCGGTGAACGTCTGCAGATGCTGTTGCGCGAGAATGGTCGTCGGCACCAGAACGGCCACCTGCTTCCCGTCCTGGACGGCCTTGAACGCGGCACGCACGGCGATCTCGGTCTTGCCGTAGCCGACGTCGCCGACGACGACGCGGTCCATCGGGACCGGACGTTCCATGTCGGACTTGACCTCGGCGATGACGGTCAGCTGATCCATCGTCTCGGTGAAGTCGAAGGCGTCTTCCATCTCCTGCTGCCACGGGGTGTCGGGCCCGAAGGCGTGACCCGGGGCAGCATGACGTGCGGCGTAGAGCTGTACCAGCTCGCCGGCGATCTCGCGAACGGCCTTGCGCGCCTTGCGCTTCGTGTTCTGCCAGTCCGACCCGCCGAGCTTGGACAGCGAGGGCTGCTCGCCACCGACGTACCGGGACAGCTGATCGAGGGCGTCCATCGGCACGTACAACCGGTCGGCGGGCTGGCCGCGTTTGCTCGATGCATATTCCAGGACCAGGTATTCGCGACGCGCACCCGAGACGGTGCGTTCGATCATCTCGACGAACTTGCCGATGCCGTGCTGGTCGTGCACGACGAGGTCACCGGCGGTCAAGGCCAGCGGGTCGACCTGATTGCGACGCTTGGCCGGGAGTTTGCGCCCGTCGCGGACATTCGCGACGCGAGTGCCGGTGAGGTCCGCTTCGGTGACGACGACGAGACCGGCGTCGGCGCAGACGATGCCGTTGCGCAGCGTCGCACCGAAGACCGCGACCTCGCCCGGCTCGGGACGATGTCCCGGCTCGGCGATCACGTACGGCACCTCGGCCTCGGACAGTCGCTCGCCGACGCGCTGGGCGGTGCCCTTGCCGGCGACGACGATCGCGGCGGTCTTGCCGTCGGACACATGGGCTCGCAGCTGGGCGAACGTGGCTGCGATCTCGCGTTCGTCGCCACGTGGCGCGGGACCGGGGACCAGGTCCAGCTCGAGTTCGTCCCCACTCCCCGTCGACAACGGCGACAGGGTCCACCAGGGGCGGCCCGCCTCGAGCGTCGCGGCGCGCACGTCGTCGAGTGGACGGTAGGCGCTCGCCTCCAGGTCGATGCCGACACCCGAGCGGCCGTCGATGGGTGCATTCGCACCCATCGCCGCGGCCGTCCACGACGCCTCGAGGAACTCCGCACCGGTCTTGGACAGATCGGCGGCGCGGGTCCGGACCTTCTCCGGATCGAGGACGAGCACACGCGTCCCGGCCGGGACCACCTCGGTCAGCAGTTGCATCTCGCCGTCGACGAGCGCCGGGATCAGCGCCTCCATCCCCTCCACCGGAATGCCCTCGGCCAGTTTGCCGAGCATCTCGGAGAGCGTGGTGTCGTCCGGGTTCTCCGCGGCGAGATCGCTTGCGCGCGTACGGACCTTCTCGGTGAGGAGCAGTTCGCGGCCCGGGTGGATGCGCACCTCGGTCGCTTCGACCTCCGGCTGGCTGCGCTGGTCGGCGACCGAGAACGCCCGCATCTCGGTGATCTCGTCGCCCCAGAACTCGACGCGGACCGGGTGGTCGGCGGTCGTCGGGAAGACGTCGAGGATGCCGCCGCGGACCGCGAACTCGCCACGGCGTCCGACCATGTCCACACGCTCGTAGGCCATCTCGACGAGTTGGGCGAGCAAGCCGTCGAAGTCGACCTCGATGCCCTCGCGCAGGGTGACCGTGGCGACGTCACCGAGGCCCGGCGCCATCGGCTGCACGAGTGAGCGGACCGTGGTGACCACGACCCGCAGCGGCTTGTCGCCGGGATTGGCGAGACGGTGCAGCACCGCGAGTCGCTGACCCACGGTGTCCGCGCTGGGCGACAGCCGCTCGTGCGGGAGGGTCTCCCACGACGGGAACTGGGCCACCGCGTCGGCGTCGTCGAGCATCTCCGCGAGCTCGGCGGTCAGATCGTCGGCCTCCCGACCGTTGGCGGAGACGACGAGAAGCGGGGCGTCGGCGTCGGTGGCCAGGCAGGAGACGAGGAATGGCCGCGCCGCATCGGGTGCGGTGATGTCGAGGCGCTGTTCGCCACGGCGTTCGCGGACCTCGCGGAAGGACTTGTCCGCACACGCGAGCGCGGCCAGACCGGACAGGGCACGGAGCGTCGACACTCCGCCGATTGTATGGGGCCGCGCTCCGCGCCCGGTCATCCGGTGGATCAGCGGAGCAGGCCCGCCCCCAACACCTCCCCTCGACGTGCCCCGGGAAGGATGGCGTAGACCGCCGATCCGATGGGCGTCGTCCACCGGTTCAGTGCGTCGTGCTCGGCCAACCTCGCCTGCACCGGCGCATATTGGACGTCGACGTCGCGCTGGAAGGCGGCGAAGAGCAGCCCGCTGTTCGAGGTCGGGACGTTGCCCGTCGCATCGGGTTCCGGCGGGTCGTCGTAGTTGTATCCGCGCCGGAGGAACCGCTCCACCTCGCTGCGGCGTCGTGCCCGCGCGATATGCGACGACGCCGGGATGGCGGGGAGTCCGTCGACGACCGCCTCGAAGTCCGGGTCGTCGTGTTCGGTCCCGCCGCTCAGGGGCGCCCCGTCGGCGATCCTCCGGCCGACCGAGAGTTCCTGGTCCCGCGGATCGAGCTCCTGCCACGTGTCGAGGTTCATCGCGATCCGCCGGAGCACCATCGACGTGCCGCCGGCGAACCAGGGCTGCTCGGCACCGTCGTCCCAGACGAGGCTGTCGTGATCGGCAGGTCCCAGGTTGACCGTCCCGTCGACCTGACCCATCAGATTCCTCATCGTCACGGATTCGTCCTGCGTCCCCCGGGCGTTGCGGAAGCCCCGCTGCACCCATCTCAGGCGCACACGGCCCGCGACATTCGCGGTGAGCATGCGGGTCGCGTGGGCGATCGTGATCGGGTCGTCGGCGCAGATCTGGAGCAGCACGTCGGTCTGCCCCCAGCGTCGCTGGTCGAGCCGGTCGATGACGTATCGCGGCAACGGATGCAGCCAGCGCGGCCGGCGATTCTCCAGTCCCGTGCCGGTGAACGCACCGGGCCCCAGGCCCACGGTCACGGTGAGCCGGGCGGGTAGCCGGGCGAGGTCCGGTTCGCTGTCGGCGAGAGCCGGATCACCCGCGGTGAGGCGGGCTGCGTCCTCGGTCCACACCTGCAGCACGCCGGCGAGAGCCGCGCGCATGTCGCGTTCGCCGCCCGATGACACGAGGTCGAGGCCCACATAGTTCACGTGCGCGGGTGGCGGCGTCGTCACACCGGCCTGGTGGTCCCCGTAGAACTCGACCACGTCACGTCCATGGGTCGGTTCCTCGTCGGAGGCGTGGGCGCTGACCGCCTTCACACCCACGCCGAGCCCGGCGAGTCCGGCCGCACCCACGAACAGGGTGCGGCGCCTCAGCGTGGGGCCGCCGCCCCCGGACTCAGCCATCGGTGCCGGCGGCGGGCGCGCCGTGGCCCGGTGCGTAGTCCTCTCGTGCCCCGTTGAAATCACGGGCACGTGCCACGAACTCGCGCGTCGAGCCGTCGCCGAATCGCAGTGTCAGCGTGACGGTGTCGCCGGCCTTGATCGGTTGCCGCAGGTCCATCAGCATGATGTGGTTGCCGCCCGGCCTGAGCTCGACCGTCTGTTCGGGGCCGATGTCGAGACCGCCCTCGATGGGTCGCATCACCATGCCGCCGCCATCGGACGGCGCCATCTCGTGCACCTCGACGCGCCCGGCCACAGCGGTGGTACCGCCGGTGAGGGTGACCTCGGTTCCGGACGTGTTGGCGACGGTGCCGAAGGCCGCGGTCATCCCGGTGTCGGCCGACTTCACCCATTGATCGCTGATGGTCACCGATTGGGCCTGCGTGGCCGGGTCGTCGTCCGACGAACATGCGGCGAGCAGGGTGATCGGGAGTGTCGACATGGCCAGGACCGCCAGCGGTCGACGAACGGACGAGGGAACGAAAGTTGTTGAGAACATGAGTTTTTCACCTTTTGTGGTGCGCGGATCACCGCCGTCGGTCCACTGGCCGCGGCGGGAAGGGAGAAGTATGGGTCAGCGCACCGCGATGGGTGGTCCGCGTGTCGGATTCCCCGACAGTCGAGTCGGTGTGAGCGGTAGGGCGTCGGCCGCCGCGACGACGAGGACGGCCCGGGGAGAGATCGACCGCTTCCCCGAGATCGCGGCGATGATCCGGGAACCGACCCGTCGCGAGCACTCCTCGGCGCCGACCAGCAACACCGCTGCGGCGGCGAGCGCCGCGAGGTGGCAGAGGAGCATGGTCGGGCCGGGTGTCACCGCGTCCACCGACGCGTGGCGATCGCCGGATCTCATGGCGAGGTGCCCGAAGAGTTGCGCGGTGGCGAGTGCCGATCCGACCGAGAGCGCGGCAGATGCGCGACCGCGGACGCGGTCGGCGAGCCCGGCGTTCAGGACCCAGCCCAGCCCGGCACTGATCGCGAGAAGCAGAACCGCGTGCGACGGCGTCGGAGTGCCCCCGCCCGCCAGTCCGTGGGCGCCGACGCCCAGCGCCGCCGACACGATTGCGGCAGCGACCGACCACCAGGGATGCACTCCCTGGTGGTCGGAATCGGAAGCCGCGCGCACGCTAGCCAATCTACGCCGCTACTACCACTAGTAGTAGGTGCGCCGTCACACCCGGGACAGTGCTCGCCGATATCGTCTTCGGAATGCACGGTTCCCACTCAGACGAGGTGCGGCAGATCGTCGTCGACGACGCGACGGTCGACGACCTCGACGCGGTCGCCGAGATCTATGCGCACTACGTACAGCACACCGTCGCGACCTTCGACTACGTCGTCCCCACGCTCGAGCAGTGGCACGCCAAGCACGCCGCGATCACCGCGGCCGGCCGGCCGTTCGTGGTGGCCCGCGCGGTCGACGAGTCCGGTACGGAACAGACCGTCGGCTACGCCTACCTGGGCACGTTCCGCGGGATGCCGGCGTACGACCGGTCCACCGAGGACTCCATCTACGTCCGGCCCGGCTTCGGCGGCCGCGGCGTCGGGTCGGCGCTGATGGCCGGGATGCTCGATCGTGCGAACCCCGAGAACGTCCGCCAGATCGTCGCGGTCATCGCAGCCACCGGCGGGGACGGGTCGATCGCTCTGCATTCGCGGTTCGGGTTCACCGAGGCCGGACGCCTGCGTTCCATCGGCCACAAGGCCGACCAGTGGATCGATTGCGTCTACATGCAAAAGGACATCTGGGAGTCACGCGACCGGTAGCGGCGTCACCGGTCGAGGCCGGCGGCCTCGGCAGCGGCGTCGGCCAGACCCACGCCGGTCCCCTCGTAGATGTGGAAGGCCACGTCGGCACCCCGACTGAGCAGTTCGTCGCGTTCGTCGTCGTACTGGGCGACGACTGCGATGGTGCCGGCGAACTCTCTCTCCTCCACCCGATCGAGGGCCACCAGATTGGAGCCGTGGAACGGCATGGCGAAGACGAGTATGTCGAGGTCGGACACCCCTTCGCACCGTTCCCAGAACCCCGTCTCGGTCGCGTCGGCCTCGATCACCCGCAGTCCGCGATCGCGGAGGTCGACCACCTTCAGGGGGTCGTTCTCCACTCCGACGACGCTCAGGCCGTACTCGTCGACGAGTCGGTCGTAGACCGAACTGCCCACCCGTCCGAGTCCGAAGACGACCGCCCGGGCGGGTGCGAGGTCGATCGTCGCGTCCTCGGGATGGGCACGCGCGGCGGCCGGCGTCGGGACGTACGCCGAGAGCCGGCTCACCCATCGGGACCCGCGGCGGTTGACGAGTGTGGAGAACACGAAACTCGCAGCGACCGCGACCGAGGTGACCACGAGCCAGTCGTCGTCGACGAGGTCCGCGTCGACGCCGGTGGAGATGACGATGAGCCCGAACTCGGAAAAGTTGGCCAGGGCGAGTCCGGCCAGGATCGAGGTGCGCCGACGCAGGCCGAACATGGCCAGCATGAAGGTGAACAGTGCTGCCTCGAGGGGCAGGAGGACCACGAGGAGCAGCCCGAGGACGACGGTGTCGAGAGTCGGCGTGACGTGCAGGCCGATCGAGACGAAGAAGCCCACCAGCAGCAGTTCACGAAGCCCGAACAGCGTGCGTGACAGCTCCGACGCCCGCGGATGCGAGGCCAGGAGCACGCCGATGACCATCGCACCGAAATCGCCCTTGATGCCGACGGATTCGAACAGCCAGTACCCCGGCACGAGTGCCATGGTCACACCGAAGAGTGTCTGCAATTCGCCGTGCCCCAGCCGGTTCCACAGTCGCCGGACGACCCATGCACCGGGAATCAGCAGCACCAGTGCGAACGCCCACGGACTGGGCGGCTCACCGCTCATCGCCGTGAGATAGGCGACGGCGACGACGTCCTGCAGGACGAGGATGCCGATCGCGATGCGGCCGTAGAGGGAGCGCGACTCCGAGCGCTCGTCGAGCACCTGGACCACGAACACCGTGCTCGAGAACGACAACGCGAAGCCGAGGAGAGCGAGCGTCTGCCAGCTCTCGCCCATCAGCATCCGGACACCGATCGTCGAGAGCAGTCCGAGGAAGCCGGTGGTGAGACCCAGGATGACCGCGAGATTGAGAGCGGTGGTGAGCAAGACCTCGCGCCGGAACAGCATCCGGAGGTCCAGCTTGAGACCGATGGTGAACAGCAGGATCGTCACGCCCAGTTCGGCGAGGGTGTCGATGATCGGCAACTGTTCGATCCCCGGCGCGTGCAGGATGAACCCGGCCGCCAGGTACCCGACGAGAGTGGGCAGGCGAATCAACCGCGCGAGAAATCCACATCCGAAGATGACCACGAGGTAGATGCCGACTGTCTCCACGCGCCGGGAGTTCCTTTCCCTCTGGGCCGCCGCGCGGCCGGAGATGTCTGGAACGTTATCGCCCGCCCGCGACGGGAGGCGCGCTGGCCACGCCGGGCGCCCACCCGGCGGCACGGAAACGGACCGCCGCGCGGCCGCGGAACAAAACGGACCACAGTCCGGTTAGTAGGCGCATGACCGGCTCGACCTCCCCCACACGTCAACCCGCGCTGTTCCTGTCCCACGGCGCCCCGCCCCTCGTCGACAGCCCCACCTGGGTCCGACAGCTGAAGACACTCGCCCGCGGACTCGGCCGGCCGACGGCGATCCTCATCGTCTCCGCGCACTGGGAGGCCGCACCCTCACCATCGGCTCCACCGATTCACGGACACCGCTGACCTACGACTTCGGCGGGTTCCCCGAGAAGTACTACCGCGTCCAGTACCGGTCGCCAGGTGCCCCTGACCTGGCCCGCCGGGTCGCCGCGATGATGCCCGACGGCGAACCGATCGCCCACGACCCCACCCGCCGCCTCGACCACGGCGCGTACGTGCCGATGACGGTCATGTATCCCGAGGCAGACATCCCGGTACTCCAGATCTCACTGCCGACCCTCGACCCCGAGCGGCTGCTCGAACTCGGCCGTCGACTCAAGCCGCTGCGCGACGAGGGTGTGCTCGTCATCGGGTCCGGATTCACCACCCACGGCCTGCCGTTCCTGCGCGACTGGCGCCCGGAGGCCACCCCGCCGAGCTGGTCCGCCGAGTTCGACGCGTGGGCCGCCGAGCGGTTCACCGCCGGAGATGTGGAGTCGCTCATCAGGTTCCGTCAGACCGCGCCCGGCATGCCGTACGCCCACCCCCCGGTCGAACACTTCGCGCCGCTGTTCGTCGCACTCGGCGCCAGCGACGATGCCGAACAGCGGCCGGATCAGGTGATCGACGGGTTCTGGATGGGACTCTCGAAGCGGAGTCTGGTGCTGGCCTGACCGTCGTTCAGACGTCGGCCCGGGCGCCGGGGCTCAACTGTCCTCGGCGGTGGTGCGCTCGAGCGGTTCGACGTAGTCGGGACCGACGAGCGCCGGCGACGGGTCGAGGCGCGTGAGTCCGTTCCAGCACAGATTCACCAGGTGGGCGGCCACGACCTCCTTCGACGGCTCGCGGACGTCGAGCCACCACTGGGCGGTCGACGACACCATGCCCACCAGGGCCTGCGCGTAGAGCGGGGCGAGTGCGGGGTCGAAGCCGCGGCGCTCGAAGTCACCGGCCAGGATGTGCTCGACCTGACTCACCGCGTCATTGAGAAGACTCGAGTAGGTGGCCGTCTCGCCGGTCGACGCGGTGCTGTCGCCGCGCACCAGGATGCGGAAACCGTCCGTGCGTTCCTCCATGTAGGTGAGCAACGCGAGGGCGACCTGCTGGATGCGGTACAGCGACCGGTTCTTCGACAGCGAGGCCGTCACCATCTCCAGCAGGGTTTCCATCTCACGGTCGACGACGACCGCGTAAAGGCCTTCCTTGCCGCCGAAGTGCTCGTAGACGATCGGCTTGGAAACGCCGGCGCGCTGCGCGATCTCCTCGATCGACGTGCCCTCGTATCCGCGTTCCGCGAACAGTCCGCGCGCCACCTCGATCAGTTGCAGCCGCCGCTGTGCGCCGGTCATCCGCGCCCGCGGTGCCCGCTGCACCTCGGCCGAACCCTCCGCCGGACGTCCGATCGCCATGCGCCAAGCCTAGGACGAGACGCCGTCGAATCACGAATGTTGCATGAACTCCCGCTCCCGCCCTCGCTCCCGACTCGCTCCCTGATGGTCAGTACAAGCTCGACCAGTACGACCAGAACCGCACCGCGATGAGCACGACGACCAGCGTCACGGCGAGCACCAGGATCAGGGCATGACTGCGCGCCACCGCGAGCGCGACACCCGACCGCGAGGTCAGTCCGCTCGCGTGGGCGTTGCGCACGCTGACGAAGACGAAGATCGGCAGCGTCACCGCCCACACCACCATGCAGTACGGGCACAGCGCGCCGATCGAGTACAGGCTCGAGTAGATCAACCAGCAGATGAAGGTCATCGCCGCGGTCACGCCCACCTGCAGACCCGCCCAGTACCAGCCCGCCAGGCGTGCGCCCGCGAAGATCGCCACACCGGTGGTGATCACCACCGCGAACCCGGTGATACCGAGCAGCGGGTTCGGGAATCCGAACAGCGCGGCCTGCGGCTTGGCCATCACCGAGCCGCAGCTCAGCACCGGATTGAAGTTGCAGGACGGGACGTAGTCGGGGTTTTTGAACAGTTCGATCCGTTCGACGGTGAGCGTGAACGAGGCCACGAAACCGATCGCTCCGCCGATGGTCAGCACCCAGGCGACGATCCGCGTCCACGATCGAACGGCCTCCGCCAGGAGTGCCTGGTCGTCGTCGGGATCGATCCCGGTGCTGGTGGTTGTCATATCGACTGGGGCGCTCTCACTCACCCATCCAGGATGACACCGTCCGGGTGGTCATCGGTTCCCGATGTGCGCGGAATCGTGCCGACTCCGCGTACGGCGCGAACAGTGGAGGACGATTCGCCCGCCGTGAGTGTGGTGACGCGCGCGATCCGCCAAATGTAGCCACCGTCACTCGACGATGCGTAATGTCGGATTCACCACCGGGGATGGGAACACAACCGTGCAATTGTGGGATTACATCGGCGACAATGCTCGCTCCCTCACGTTCTTGACCTACCAACACGCCTCGCTGTCGTTCCAGACCGTGCTGGTCGGCACGCTCGTCGCCATCGCGGTCGCCGCGCTGGTCTACCGGCTTCCGCTGGCGTCCGCACTCACGCTGACGTCTAGTCGTGTGGCACTGACGATTCCGTCGCTGGCCCTGCTGGCTCTGTTGATCGTCCCGTTCGGACTCGGTGTGACGCCGTCCTTCCTGATGCTCGCGTTCTTCGCGATGCTGCCGGTGATCGGCAACGCGGTGGTCGGCTTACGCTCGGTTCCGTCCTCGGTCGTCGAATCCGCCCGCGGCATCGGCCTTTCGCGCTGGCGCATCCTGCTGACGGTCGAGTTGCCGATCGCATGGCCGGTGATCCTGACCGGAATCCGGGTGTCCACGCAGATGATCGTCGGCGTCGCGGCGATCGTCGCCTACGTCCTCGGCCCGGGTCTCGGATCGCTCATCTTCAACGGCCTCGCCCGACTCGGCGGCGCCAACGCCCTCGAATCTGCGCTGGCCGGAACCATTCTCATCGTCATCATCGCGCTCGTCTTCGACGCTCTCCTGGTACTGCTCGGCCGACTCACCATCTCCAAGGGACTCTCATGACCGACTCCACCACCGCCCCGTCGTCGAAATCCCCGGCCCGCCAACCGTCGTCCGGCGCGACGGACCGCGTCGTCACCGGCGAATCGATCCGGCTCGAAGGCGTAGTCAAGCGTTATCGGGGCCAGACCAAGCCCGCGGTCGCCCGACTCGACCTGGAGATCGAAGCCGGTGACATCGTCGCCTTCGTCGGCCCGTCGGGCTGCGGCAAGACCACGACCCTCAAGATGATCAACCGGCTCATCGAGCCCACCGAGGGACGTATCTACATCGGCGGCCGAGATGTGACCGCGGAGAACCCGGATCGGTTGCGTCAGTCCATCGGTTACGTGATCCAGTCCGGCGGACTCTTCCCGCACTGGTCGGTGAGCAAGAACATCGGCACCATCCCGCGAATCCTCAAGTGGGACAAGAAGCGCATCGCCGAGCGGACCGAATACCTGATGGACCTGGTCGGACTCGACCCCGCGACGTTCGCCGACCGTCTACCCAAGGACATGTCCGGTGGCCAGCAGCAGCGTGTCGGCGTGGCGCGGGCCCTCGCCGCCGACCCGCCCGTCCTGCTGATGGACGAGCCGTTCGGCGCCGTCGACCCCATCACGCGAGCACGCCTGCAGGACAAGCTGATCGCCATCCAGCACGAACTCGGCAAGACGATCGTCATCGTCACCCACGACTTCGAAGAGGCCACCAAACTCGGCGACAAGGTCCTGATCCTCTCCGAGGGCGGGCACATCGAGCAGTTCGCCCCGCCGGAAGAGATTCTCGCCAACCCCGCCAGCCCGTTCGTCGAGGAATTCGTCGGATCGGGTGCGACACTGGCCCACCTGACCCTCACCCGCGTGCGCGACGTCGAGATCAAACAGGTGGTCACCGCTCGTGTCGGCGAACCGTCGGGCAGCGTCGTCAACCGTGCCAGAGCGGCCGGTGAGGATTGGCTGGTCGTCGTCGACGAACACGGGCGTCCACGGGCCTGGCCCTCCGTCGACGAGGTCGCCGCCAAACCCGAGGTGTCCGATTACCTCGACCCGCGGCTGCCGGTCGTCGCACAGTCCTCGACGCTCAACGACGCACTCGACTCGATGCTCGCGACCAGCCAGGGCGGCGTCCTCGTCACCGACGGCCGGGGCGCGGTGATCGGCGCACTGAACATCGCGTCGGTGATGGAGGCGATCCGCGGGCAACTCGCGGATGTCCGCGACGACGACCACCTCGGCTACCTCGACCACACCGAGGGGTCCGCACCCGTCGAGACCCCGATCGTCGCAGCCGACGACGGGTCGTCGCCCGCCGGCACCGAGACGGTCGTGGCACCCGAGGCGAGCGCCGAACGATGACCACCGTCGCCGACGAATCCGCGCGGGTCGCCGCCGCCGAAGAGCCTGTTCAGCCACCCCGGGGCGGTTTCCGACGACGGTTCGCGAAGGTACCCGTCGACGTCTGGTTCGAACCGCTGGTCATCATCGTCATCGGCGTCGGATTCGTGATCTGGTATCAGCGCACGACATTCACCGAGACCGAGAGTGCATCGATGTCGTGGCCGGCATTGCGGTCGACGATCCTCGATCACATTCAGCTCACGCTCGTGGCGACCGTGATCGTCGTGTGTATCGCCATCCCGCTCGGGATCGCCCTGACCCGCCCATCTCTGAAGTGGCTCAACCCGATTGCGATCAACATCGCCAACATCGGGCAGGCGGCCCCGGCGATCGGCCTGCTCGTGCTGTTCACGTTCTGGCTCGGCACCGGATTCAACACGGCGGTCGTCGGTCTCGTCGTCTACGCGGTGCTGCCGATCCTGCAGAACACGATCGTCGGTCTGCGACAGGTCGATCAGCGGACGGTCGAGGCGGCACGCGGAATCGGATTGTCCGGAGCGCGCACACTCTTCCAGGTCGAGTTACCACTCGCGGTCCCCGTCATCTTGAACGGTGTGCGCACCGCGCTGGTCATCCTGGTCGGCACCGCGACGCTGAGTACGTTCATCGGCGCGACGAGCCTCGGCACGCTCATCACGACCGGCATCACCCTGTTCCTACCGAAACTGCTCGTCGCCGGCGCCGTCCTCGTCGCGCTGCTGGCGATGGCGATCGACTGGCTCGGGCGACTCGTCGAATTGGCCGCGACACCGCGGGGGGTCTCATGAGAAAGACTGCCCTGGCCTCCGTCACGGCGATGCTCATGATCGTGGTCGCCGGTTGTGGGCTGGTCAGCTCGTCGGGCACCTTCCGCGAGGCGTTCCTGGCCGACGGGTCGACGCCCCTGGCGGGCTCCGAGATCCGGGTGACGTCGAAGAACTTCAGCGAGTCCGTTCTGCTGGGCAAGATCACCGCGACCTACCTCGGCGCGGCGGGGGCGGCCGTCAAGGATCTGACGAACGCACCGGGTTCCATGTCCTCGCGCCAGGCACTCCTCAACGGCGACGCCGACATCCTCTGGGAGTACACGGGAACCGCCTGGCAGACCTACCTCGGCGAGACCGAGACCATCTCCGACCCGAACGTGCTGTGGCAACGCGTCCGCGACGCCGATCGCGCCAACGGGGCCGAATGGCTTCCGCCGGCCGCCTTCAACAACACCTACGCATTCGCGGCGTCGGCGCCGACGGCGAAACGTCTCGACGTGGCGACGATGTCGGACATCGCGAAACTGCCGGTGTCGGAGCGGACGTTCTGCGTCAACGACGAGTTCCTGAGTCGTGCCGACGGTTTGATCCCGATGCTGAAGGCATATGACATCCCGCTGGGGCAGCCCGACGGTGTGCCGAAGGACAACGTCACGATCATGGACTCCGGTGTCGTCTACACCTCGACGGCACGCAGTACACCCTGCAACTTCGGCATGGTGTACTCCACCGACGGCCGGATCAAGAACCTCGATCTCACGGTGCTCACCGACGACCGGAAGTTCTTCCTGCCGTACAGCGGTTGTGTGGTCCTGAGCACGAGACTCAACAAGGAAGCACCCCAGATCGCCGAACTGATGGCGCCGGTGTCGGCGAAGCTCACCGACGCGGTGATGCAGGAACTCAACGGCCGCATCGACATCGACGGCGAGGACCCCGCCGACGTCGCCTACGACTGGCTGAAGGCGGAGGGCTTCATCGCCTGACCGTGCCGCTCGGGCGGCGACCGTTCACGGTGCATCGGCGGTCAGGGTCGCTCGCGACGAGGGCGGAGGTCGCAGTAAACCCTGATCGTCCTCGGCCTGGCGACCCGGCTGGCGGCGGTGCCGCTGCTGATCGACATCAGCGGGGCGATCGTGCTGACCAAACTGCGCGAGCTGAGCCCCGGCGGATTCGGTGGCGTGCAAGGCTTTTGGGGTATGGCCCACGATGCGCGCACCGATTTCGCGATGCTGCTCGGGTTGATCTTCCTGCTCTGGGTCGGGCCGGGCCGCTGGTCACTGGACGCGGTGATCGCCCGGCGTGCTCAGCGCACGCGTAGCAAGGCCATGAACCCGTAGTCCATATGCAGTTGCTGGTGGCAGTGCAGCAGCGACGCTCCCATCTGGTCGGCGACGACATCGATGGCCATCTCCTGGTAGCCACCGAGCATCACCACATCCTTGCGCAGCCCCGCGGTCGGTGTCCCAGCGATGTGGGTGACCTCGAAGGTGTTGCGGTGCAGGTGGATCGGGTGGATGTCGTCGGTGGCGTTGCGCCACCGCAGCCGGTACCGGCGACCCTGCGCCAGGTCGAACACCGGTGTGCCGGTGTCCATGTCGAACGCGGCACCGTTGAGGGTCCACACGTTGTAGCCGTCGCGGTCGGCGTTGCGTTTGTCGATCAGCAGCTCGAGCTGCTGATCCGGTGCCGCCGCGCTGGCGCCGGGCCGGGTGAACGACCGGTAGTCCCACGTGAACGGCGGCGGGGCGCTCCATTGTGGTTCGCCGGTGCGGCCGGCGTATTCCACGACGATGCCCATGCCGTTGCCGCGGTCGTCATCGGACAGATCACCGAGCACCCACACGCCGGGATTGGTCATCTCCACCACCGCCGAAATCCGTTCGGCGGTACCGAGCCACAGCACCGGCACCCGCGCCGGGTTCGGCACCGGGTTGCCGTCTAGTGCAAGCACGGTGAAGGTGTGACCGGGCAGGGCGAGGCTGCGGTTCTCGGTCGCGCTGCCGTTGACCACGTGCAGCAGCACCCGTTCGCCTTCTTTCACCCGGATCGGGTCGCCCTGGCCGAGCATGCGGCCGTTGATGGTGAAGGTGTCGTAGCCGACCTCGTATCCGTGCGGCTTACCTGCGGCCAGCGAGGCCGCCATGGCTGCCTCCCCTCGATCGTGCAGCTCCGCGACCGGTTGCCCGGCCAGGAAATCGGCGGCCATGTCCCCGCCCTGGCTCAGCGAGGGCCCGAACTCCTTGAGGGTCAGGAACACCTCCCGGTCGTAGGCACCGGGATCGTGCTTCGGTTCGATGTAGACAGGCCCGACCTGCCCGTTGTATTGGCCCAGTTCCAGGTTCGCGCCGGTGACCAGGTGCGTGTGATAAAACCGCAGCCCCGACGGGCCCGGTGTGAACGCCAGCCGCCGCGACCCGTGGGCGGGGATGTACGGGGTGCCTTCCTCGGCAGACCCGTCCACCTCCACGGGCACCACCTGTCCGTGCCAGTGCAGCTGTTCGGGGGTGCCGGTGTCGTTGTGGACCTCGACCACCACCGGCTTCCCTTCGGTGAACCGCAGCAACGGGCCCGGGAACTGCCCGTTGTACAGCGTGGTCGACACCACCCGCCCCGGCGCCACCTCCACGTGCCCCTGCCCGATGCGCAGCGTGTGATCGGGTTTGCCCGGTCCCGATGACCGGCTGCATCCCGCCGCCACCGTGGCCGTGCAACCGGCCGCCACGACCGCGCCGGCCATGCCGAGGAACTCGCGCCGGGATACCCGCCTCACCGTGTCCGTCACCTTCTCCGAGATATCGGAAACCGATGTCGCACCACGATATCTCGCGCAGCCGGGCACCGCTGCAGCGCTCGTCAGATCGTCGCCTTCGAAACCCCAACGCCGCCGGCGATTGGTTGTTTACTGTTGCTCCCCCACCAGGACTCGAACCTGGAATGCCTGAACCAAAATCAGAAGTGTTGCCGATTACACCATGGGGGAATACTGCGCTGACGATTGTGCCACAGCGCTCCGGCGACGACGTGACGCCACCGGTCGACTTCGTCTCGACTCCCGGACTTCGATCGAAGTCCAGGAGTCGAGACGAGGTCTGTCAGTCGAGTCAGTCCTTCGGGCCGCCGGCGACGTAGACGACCTGACCGGACACGAAACCGGCACCCTCGCTGATGAAGAACGACGCGGTGTGGGCGATGTCCTCGGGGACGCCGACGCGGTTCACCGGGATCTGGCTGGCGGCGGCCTTCTTGAAGTCCTCGAAGGGCACGCCGACGCGCTCGGCGGTGGCGGCGGTCATCTCGGTCTCGATGAAACCGGGGGCGATGGCGTTGGCGGTGACGCCGAACTTGCCGAGTTCGATGGCCAGGGTCTTGGTGAAGCCCTGCATGCCGGCCTTGGCGGCGGAGTAGTTGACCTGGCCGCGGTTGCCGAGAGCCGAGGTGCTCGACAGGTTGACGACGCGGCCCCAACCGGCGTCGACCATGTACTTCTGGGCGGCCTTGGTGACGTTGAAAGCACCGCGCAGGTGGACGGCCATGACCGCGTCCCAGTCGTCGACGGTCATCTTGAACAGCAGGTTGTCGCGGGTGATGCCGGCGTTGTTGACGACGACGGTCGGCGCACCGAGCTCATTGGCGACCTTCTCGACGGCGGCCTGCACCGACGCCTCGTCGGCGACGTTCGCGCCTACGGCCAGCGCCTTGCCCCCCTTGTCGGTGATGGCCTTGACGGTGTCGGCGCAGGCATCGGCGTCGAGGTCCAGGACGGCCACGGCCAGGCCGTCATCGGCCAGTCGCTTGGCCACGGCAGCACCGATGCCCCGTGCCGCGCCGGTGACGATCGCGGTCTTCTGCGTGCTCATTCATACCTCCGTTGGTCGGTGTGCGCACCGGGACGCCCGGCGCACGTATGTCGTCCGCTCCCCGCCTGCGCATCGACACCGAGCGCCGTGGGCGCCGATCGATCGCTCGGGTGAGACGGTCCCTTGTGTTCTATCAGGTGCGGTCGGAGGACGTGTGGTGCATCACGTCGGAGCCCGTATCCACCGAAAATCGGTGCGGCGCGTTATTGCACGGTTCTACCGGTGCGTAGGATCGCACCCGACGTGAACACCGATGAAGGAAGAGGGTGGGCATTCGATGTCGGGAACGTCGTCATCTGTGGCCGTGATCGTGCTGGCCGCGGGTGCCGGTACCCGCATGAAGTCCAAGACCCCCAAAATCCTCCACACGATCGGCGGCCGATCCCTCCTCGGCCACGCCCTGCACGGCGCATCGGACCTCGACCCCGATCATCTCGTCGTGGTGGTCAGCCATGAACGGGAACGGGTCTCCGCCGCCGTCGCCGACCTCGCCGGCCAACTGGGTCGTGAGATCGCGATCGCCGAGCAGGACCTGCCGCGCGGCACCGGCGACGCCGCCCGCGTCGGTTTGACCGGTCTTCCCGCCGACTTCGACGGCACGGTCGTCGTCACCGCCGCCGACGTCCCGCTCCTCGACGCCGAGACCCTGCGCGGTCTCATCGCCACCCACACCGCCGACGGCGGTGCCGCGGTCACACTGACCAGCTTCATCGCCGACGACCCGACCGGTTACGGACGCATCATCCGCGCCGACGACGACTCGGTCCGCGCGATCGTCGAGCACAAGGACGCGACCGCCGAGCAGCGCGCGATCACCGAGGTCAACGCGGGTGTCTACGCGGTCGATGCCGCCGCGCTGCGGGACGCGCTCTCGAAGCTGTCCACCGACAACGTCCAGGGCGAGTTCTACCTCACCGACATCGTGGAGATCGCCCGCGAAGCCGGCCAGGCAGTCCGCGGTTTCACCGTCGCCGATCCCGTCCTCGTCGCCGGCTGCAACGACCGCGCCCAGCTCGCCGACCTCGGGGCCGAGCTCAACCGCCGCATCGTCCGCCGCCACCAGATCGACGGTGTCACCGTCGTCGACCCGGCGACCACCTGGATCGACGTCGACGTGACGATCGAGGCGGATGCGCGGATCGAACCCGGCACACAGCTGTACGGCCGCACCCACATCGCCGCCGACGCGGTCGTCGGGCCCGACACCACGCTGACCGACGTGACGGTCGGCGAAGGCGCTCACGTCATCCGCACCCACGGCAGCGACGCCGTCATCGGCGGCGACGCCTCCGTCGGTCCGTTCGCCTACCTGCGACCGGGCACCGTGCTCGGCGTCGCGGGCAAGATCGGCACCTTCGTCGAGACGAAGAACGCCACGATCGGCGACGGCTCGAAGGTCCCGCACCTCACCTATGTCGGCGACGCAACCATCGGCGAACACTCCAACATCGGGGCGTCGAGCGTCTTCGTCAACTACGACGGCGTGAACAAGCACCGCACCGTGATCGGCGACCATTGCCGCACCGGTTCGGACAACATGTTCGTCGCCCCGGTGACCGTCGGCGACGGGGCATACACCGGCGCCGGAACCGTCGTGCGGCAAAATGTACCGCCGGGAGCCCTCGCGGTCTCGGCGGGAGCACAGCGTGTCATCGAGGACTGGGTCGTCACCAAGCGGCCCGACACCGCGGCGGCGCGCGCGGCCATCGAGGCGCACAACAAGGACCTCGGGTCCGCCTGAGGCGGTCCCGACAACGGTCTGCCGTTCGCGGCAGGCAGCCCAGAAGATCGACATCGAAACCGACAGAAGAGTTTTCATGACCTGGACCACCGACAACCAGAAGAACCTGATGCTGTTCTCTGGTCGTGCCCATCCCGAACTGGCTGAAGCAGTCGCCACCGAACTGGGCATCAAGGTGACCCCACAGACTGCACGCGACTTCGCCAACGGCGAGCTGTTCGTCCGTTTCGAGGAGTCCGTGCGCGGCTCGGACGCCTTCGTGCTGCAGAGCTGCCCCTACCCCCTGAACCAGTGGGTCATGGAAGCGCTGATCATGATCGACGCGCTCAAGCGCGGTTCGGCCAAGCGCATCAGCGTGATCCTGCCGTTCTACCCCTACGCCCGCCAGGACAAGAAGCACCGCGGACGCGAGCCCATCTCGGCCCGCCTGATCGCCGACCTCCTCAAGACCGCGGGTGCCGACCGCATCATCACCGTCGACCTGCACACCGACCAGATCCAGGGATTCTTCGACGGCCCGGTCGACCACATGCACGCCCTCGGCCAGCTCGCCGGCTACGTCTGCGACAACTACGGGACCGACAACATCACCGTCGTGTCGCCGGACTCCGGTCGTGTGCGCGTCGCCGAGAAGTGGGCCGACGCCCTCAACGGCGCTCCCCTGGCGTTCATCCACAAGACCCGCGACCCGTTGGTCCCCAACCAGGTCAAGTCCAACCGCGTGGTCGGTGAGGTCGAGGGACGCACCTGCGTCCTGATCGACGACATGATCGACACCGGCGGCACCATCGCCGGGGCGGTCCGCGTCCTCAAGGACGCCGGTGCAGGCGACGTCATCATCGCCACCACCCACGGCGTCTTCTCCGATCCCGCTGCCGAGCGCCTGGCCGGCTGCGGCGCCAAGGAGGTCATCGCGACCGACACGCTGCCCATCCCGGACGACAAGCGCTTCGAAAACCTCACCGTCCTGTCGATCGCCCCGCTGCTCGCCCAGACGATCCGCGAGGTCTTCGAAAACGGTTCGGTCACAAGCCTCTTCGACGGCATCGCCTAGTCTTTTCAGTCCCTCTCACCGCCGCGCCCGGATGTTCTCACGAACATCCGGGCGCGGTGTTTATCCCGCCCTCCGCCGGGTCTCCGACGGCGCGACCCCGTACTTGCGCCGGTAGGCGGCGGCGAACCGGCCGGTGTGCATGACGCCCCAACGGGTCGCGATGTCGGTGACGGTCGAGGTTCCGCCGCAGGCCATCAGGTCGTTGTGGATGCACTCGAGCCGGACGTCGAGCACGTACTCCATGGGACTCATCCCGACGCATTCGCGGAAGCTCTGCTGCAGGCGCCGCGCGCTGACCGTCCCGATCTCCGCCAGCTCACCCACGGTCCAGGGCCGGGCCGGGTCGGCGTGGATGGCGTCGATGACGCGCTTGACCATACGAGGACGCGTACCGGCCATCGGTTCGTCGGTGTCGGGTAGCGCTGCCAGCACCAGGGCGGTGGTGAGCATGCCGCCCAGCTGTTCGGCCATCCGCGGGTTGCGCAACAGGATGCCCTCGCACTGCGCGACCTGCTGACGCGCCGACCTCAGCAGCCCGAGCCATTCCGCGCCGGCGCCGGTGCGCAGATCGAGCTGGCGGGTCAGTGACCTGCCGGGGCGGCCGGCGATCCGATCGATCTCACGCTGCAGGTAGTCGCGCTCGACCTTGAAGCCGATGATCTCGCAGCTCTTGCTCCAGTTGGTGATGACCGTCGGGGTGTCTGGCGGGTTCAGTGTCGCCTGACCTGGTTCGGAGACGATCTCCCGACCATCGGTGACCGACGCGATGCTGCCGGACAGCGGAATGTTGATGGCCCAGGCCCCCGGATGGTCGGTGTCGATCGACACATCCGCGCCGAAACCGATCCGCGCGAGCACCGTCGCAGCGATCGGCGTCGACTCCAGGCGATAGCGGGAGGCGTCGTCGTGGGACAGCGGCCGCAACTCATGGGGGAAATAGGCATCCGCGACGACCTCGTGGACCTCGTCCCAGTCCGCGATACCCGAACCCACGACGCGACGCGGTGTAGGCGCATCCGGCGACGCCGGCACGCCCGCGCGGTGTGCCCCCGAAAGGGGCGGCTCTGCCCTCACACGGTCCAGCGTAACTGTGACTGCCATCACTTCCAGCGATAGGAAGCGATCCAGATCGCATGGTTGCGCACATCGGATCGACCCTTCGCAATGCGGATCGACGGGATGTGATCGCGGTCATACGTTGGGTCGCACCGCCACACCAGACACTGCTCGAGCACGAAGGAGCTGATCCCCATGGACCAACGCACGATGCGCAACATCTTCGGCCAGTTCGCCACCGGCGTCACCGTCATCACCTGCGCGAACGACGAGGGCACCCCGCACGGCGCGACGGTCACCGCGTTCACCCCGATCTCGATCGAACCCCGCCTGTGCCAGGTGACTCTCACCCGCAAGTCCAAGGCGTGCGGCTTCCTCGACGACGCCCCGTTCGCGGTGAACATCCTGAAGTCGGATCAGCTCGACACCGCCATGCACTTCGCCGGCAAGCCGCAGGAACTTGGTCCCGAATGGAACAACCAGTGGCTGGTTCCCGCCCTCGCCGGCACGGCCGCCACCTTGATCTGCTCGCCCTGGGCGTCCTACGACGGCGGCGACCACATCATCTACATCGGCGAGATCGTCGACGCCCGCGTGGACACCGAGGCCGAACCGCTTCTCTTCTACCGCAGCAAGTTCCACGAGCTCGGCGACACCTCCGGGGCGGCCGCCTACTGCGGCAGTCTCGACGACCCGCACAGCCGGTGGTTCGACGCGACCGCCCGCTTCCACCCGACCTGCGTTCCGGTCGGCGCACCCGCCTGATCCCCACCCATTCCAGCCATCAACGACATCGACCGTCACACAACACAAGTGAGGACCATCATGACCGCAACCGACATCGCCCCCGACACCGAGACGAACAACAACGTGGACCGGTCGAAGGTGAACGTCGCCGCCGACTCCGAGGCCAACCGCACCGAGAACTTCGCCACGAGGCCCATGACCGGCGACGAGTACATCGATTCACTGCGTGACGACCGCGAGATCTGGCTCAACGGCGAGCGGGTGAAGGACGTGACGACCCACGAGGCCTTCCGCAACCCCATCCGGATGACCGCGCGCCTCTACGACGCCATGCACGACCCGGCGACCAAGGACAAGGTCACCGCACCCACCGACACCGGCAACGGCGGCGTGACCATGCCGTTCTTCCGCGCACCGAAATCGGCCGACGACCTGCGCGCCGACCGCGACGCCATCGCCACCTGGGCGCGGATGACCTACGGCTGGATGGGCCGCAGCCCCGACTACAAGGCCAGCTTCCTCGGCACCCTGCACGCCAACTCCGAGCTGTACGCACCGTTCCAGGCCAACGCCGAGCGCTGGTACAAGGAGTCGCAGGAGAAGGTCCTGTACTGGAACCACGCCATCATCAACCCGCCGGTCGACCGCCAGCTCCCGCCGGACGAGGTCGGTGACGTCTTCATGAAGGTGGAGAAGGAGACCGACGCCGGCCTCATCGTCTCCGGCGCCAAGGTCGTCGCGACCGGTTCGGCCATCACCAACTACAACTTCATCTCCCATTACGGTCTGCCGATCAAGAAGAAGCAGTTCGCCCTGATCTGCACCGTCCCGATGGACGCCCCGGGGGTGAAGCTGATCTGCCGCTCCTCCTATACCCAGCAGGCCGCGGTCATGGGCACCCCGTTCGACTACCCGCTGTCGAGCCGCATGGACGAGAACGACACCATCTTCGTCTTCGACAAGGTGCTCGTCCCGTGGGAGAACGTCTTCATGTATGGCGACGTCGACAAGATCAACGCCTTCTTCCCGCAGTCCGGTTTCCTGCCTCGCTTCACCCTCCAGGGCTGCACCCGCCTCGCGGTCAAGCTCGACTTCATCGCCGGCCTGCTCCTCAAGGCCCTCGACTGCACCGGCGCCGGCGGGTTCCGCGGCGTGCAGACCCGCGTCGGCGAGGTCATCGGATGGCGAAACCTGTTCTGGTCGTTGAGCGATGCCATGGTCAACAACCCCGAGCCGTGGATTGGTGACACCGTCATCCCGAAGCTCGAGTACGGCCTGACCTACCGCATGTTCGCCCAGCAGGGCTATCCCCGCGTGAAGGAGATCATCGAGCAGGACGTCGCCTCCGGTCTGATCTACCTGCCGTCGAGCTCGGCGGACTTCAAGAGCCCCGACGTCCGCCCGTACCTCGACAAGTACGTCCGCGGCTCCGACGGCATCCTCGCCGTCGATCGCGTGAAGGTCATGAAGGCGCTGTGGGATTCGATCGGCAGTGAGTTCGGCGGCCGCCACGAGCTCTACGAGCGCAACTACGCCGGGAACCACGAGGGCGTCAAGGCCGAACTCCTCATGTTCGCCGACGCACGCGGCACCGTCGGGGAGATGAAGGGTCTCGCCGAGCAGTGCCTGTCCGAGTACGACCTCGACGGCTGGACCGTGCCGGACCTCATCGGCAACGACGACGTCAGCTACTTCGGCAACCGCTGAACCTCCCTCTCGCACAGCCCATCCAAACCAGGAGACATCATGACCACCATCGAACGGCCGACTGCCGCCGACAACCCGGCCGCCGTCGAATCACCGACCGCAGCGGGCTCCGGAAGCGCCGCGACCGCGGCCTTCGCGGGCCATCGGTTCACCGCCGACACCTCACCGGAACGTCTGTCGGCCATCGCATCCGAGGCCTTCGCCGGCTTCAGCGCACTGATCGACAAATACGAGATCACCTACGACGAGTACCGCGTCCTCAAGCAGTGGCTCATCGACGTCGGTGAGGGTGGTGAGTGGCCGCTTCTGCTCGACGTGTTCGTCGAACACGACATCGAAGAGGTCAACTCGCGGAAGTTCAAGGGCACCAAGGGAAGTATCGAAGGCCCCTACTACCTCCCCGATTCCCCGCTGTTGCCCGCCCGTTGCACCCTTCCGATGCGCAGCAGCGACGCCCGCGAGACACCGTTCGTGATGCACGGCCAGGTCACCGACCTCGACGGCAACCCGATGGCGGGTGCCACGATCGAGATCTGGCACGCCGACGCCGAGGGCTACTACTCGGGATTCGCACCGCATATCCCGGACTGGAACCTGCGCGGCACGGTCGTGACGGATGGTCACGGTCGCTACGAGATCACCACGATCCAGCCCGCGCCGTATCAGATCCCGACCGACGGACCGACCGGCAAGTTCATCGAGGCCGCCGGATGGCACCCGTGGCGTCCGGCTCATCTGCATCTGCGGGTGTCGGCCAAGGGGCGGCATCCGATCGTCACCCAGCTGTACTTCGCGGGTGGTGACTGGCTCGACAGCGACGTCGCCTCGGCGACCAAGCCGGAGCTGCTCCTCGACCCGAAGCCCGACGCGGACGGACGGAACGTCGTGCAGTACGACTTCGCACTCGATCCCGAGTAGCGATCTCACCCGCAGAACGGGTTCGCGAGCGGTCCGGGTTCTCCCCCTCTGGAGCCCGGGCCGCTTTCGGCTGGGTATGGTGTATTTCGTGGACGCGACGATCTATCACAACCCGAAGTGCTCGACCTCGCGCAAAGCGCTGCAGGCCCTCCGCGACGCCGGCATCGAGCCGGCGGTCGTCAAGTACCTCGACGAGCCCTACACGCGCGAACAGCTCGTAGCGCTGTTCGCCGACGCCGGGGTCACCCCCGCGCAGGCCGTACGCAAACGCGAGGCTCTCTACAAAGAGCTCGACCTCGCGTCGGCCACCGATGATCAGATCCTCGACGCGATGGTCGAACACCCCATCCTCGTCGAGCGGCCGATCGTCGTGACCGACAAGGGAACCCGCATCCCGCGGCCGATCGAGAAGCTCGACGAGATTCTCTGAAGGGGCGTCGGTCCCGAACGCGTCGGGACTTTCGTCAGCGATTCGTACATCTTTGTGCCAGAACGCGATTCAGCTGTTCCAGACACCCTCGATCGCGAGTAGCGTAGCTCACGACGCCGGCCGTCGACCATTGATCCCTCTCCCTCTGGAGGTGCCGTGAGCGACCACGAAGCAAAGATGATCATCCTGTCCACCGAGAACCTGGACGAGTCGATCACCTTCTACACCGAGACCCTGGGCATGTCGCTGAAGTTCCGCGACGGCGCCCACTTCGCCGCACTCGACGCCGGCGCGGTCACGCTCGCCCTCGCCACCTCCGTCGACCACCCCATCCCGGGCAAGGTCGTCGTGGGAATCAAGACCGCCGACGTCGACGCCGCCGCGAAGGCGATCGAGGCAGGCGGCGGCGCCATCGTGAAGGGCCCCTACGACGACGCGCACGAACGCCGTGCCGTGGTGTACGACAACCAGGGCAACGGCCTGGTCTTCTACAGCCCGCTGGCCAGGTAATCCCGGTTCGGCGCCGGTAACGGCTTCTGCACCGCGGGCAGGGCGAGCGCGGTAACGCCTCGCACCAACCCCTTCGTCATGTCGAAGTAGTCGAAGTAGTCGCGCCACACCGCGATCCGGCCTTCGCGGATCTCGAAGCGGCCGCACACCCAGAACTGCAGATGAAGCCGCCCGAAACGCAGCTCGTCGACACGCTCGGTCAGCACGACGCCCGCATCGTCGGAGCTCACGTTGACCATGCGGTAGTTGAAGCCGATCCATGATTTCTTCGCGACGCCGCCCAGCACTCCGGCGACCTTCCGCTTGCCGTGGATGGTCGGCAGCGACACGTTGGTGTAGGCGATGTCGTCGTCGACGCACGCCAGAGCACCTGCGGTGTCGTTGCGGACGAACGCGTCGAGGAATGCCGTCACGATCTCGATCGGGGTCTGTGAGGTCATGGCAGCCAAGTATGCCCTGCCACCGGCCGCCGAGGTACCGTGATGTGACATCCCGGCAGGTCATCGACTATCCTGACCGACGTTGTCTCGGCGAGGGTGATTTAGTCACCGTGATCGGCGCGACCATCGCAGTCTCCTCGGGTGCCCGCATGCGGCCCGGTGGGTGTCCGCGGTCGGAATCCGTGCCCGTTGCTCGTCGCGACGGACGAACGACCGCAACCACTGATCAGAGGAGATCATCATGGCAACTCAGGCCTCCAAGCTGTCCGTCAGCACCCGCACCGAGAAGGGCAAGGGCGCCGCTCGTCGCGCTCGTCGTGAGGGCAACGTTCCCGCCGTGCTCTACGGCCACGGCACCGACCCGCAGCACCTGCACCTCCCGGCTCGCGAGTTCGCCGCGATCCTGCGTAACAACGGCCTCAACGCCATCATCGATCTCGACATCGAGGGCTCCAGCCAGCTCGCGCTCACCAAGCAGGTCGATGTCCACCCGATCCGCAACTACATCGAGCACGCCGACCTCCTCATCGTCCGCCGCGGCGAGAAGGTGACCGTCGAGGTCGCCATCGTCGTCGAGGGTGACGCCGCTCCGGGCACCCTGGTCGTCTCCGACGCCAGCGTCGTCGAGGTCGAGGCCGACGCCCTGTCGATCCCCGAGCAGATCGTCGTCAACGTCGAGGGCGCCGAGGCCGGCACCTCGATCCACGCCTCCGATCTGGACCTGCCGGAGGGCGTCACCCTGACCGCCGATCCGGAGACCCTGATCGTCGCCGTGAACGAGGCCCAGGCCGCCGCCACCGAGTCCGAGGCCACCGAAGGTGCCGAGGAAGAGGCTGCCGCCGAGGCTCCCGCGGAGTCGGAGTAATCCGACCCCGAGACTGCTCGACTCGAGTGGTGAAACTGCCCCAGTGGTGAAATTGATTGTCGGACTCGGTAATCCCGGGTCCAAGTACGAGAAGACGAGGCACAACGTCGGCGCGATGGTCGCCGACGGCCTCGTCGACTCGGCAGGCGAGCGCTGGAAGGTTCACAAGAAATCCGGTGCTGAGGTCGCCGAGGTCCGCCTCGGCGGCCAGTCTGTTCTCGTGGCCAAGTCACGCGTCTACATGAACGAGTCCGGCCGGCAGATCGGTCCGCTGGCCAAGTTCTATTCGGTCACGCCGGCCGACCTCATCGTCGTGCATGACGAACTCGACATCGATTTCGGCGCGGTGCGTCTCAAACGCGGCGGTGGCGAAGGCGGCCACAACGGGCTGCGGTCGATCAGCCAGGTGATGGGCACCCGCGACTACCTGCGCGTACGCATGGGCATCGGCCGTCCGCCCGGCCGGCAGGACCCCGCCGACTTCGTGCTGAAGCCGTTCCCGTCCGCGGACCGGGCCGAGGTCGAGCTGATGATCCGCAACGGCTGCGACGCCGTCGAACTGCTCGTCTCCCAGGATCTGGAGAGCGCACAGAACACCGTGCACGCCTGGTAGGCGTGCACGGTGTTCCCCTGCTCCCTGAGGAGGCCCGGAGCCTGCGAAGGGCCGTCTCGAAGGGTCACGCGTTCTCCTTGCGGAACACCGAAGTGCCCCACCAGGTTCCGAGGCTCGCCAGGACGAGTGCGGCCAACACTCCCCACAGCACCTGAGCGCTTGCGAGGTCGCCGCCGAACGTGTCGCGCACGGCGTCGACGATCCAGCGGAACGGCATGAAATCGCTCAGTCCCTGCAACCATTCCGGTCCGAGCGTCATCGGCAGCAGGATTCCCGACAGCAACAGCACCGGCATCATCACCATGTTGATGAGCGGGGCCATCACGTCCTCGCTCTTGGTGGTCAGTGCCAGGGCATTCGACGCCGCGGCGCACGCACCACCGATGAGCAGTGTGATGAGGATGCCGAGGATCACGCCGATCATCGATCCGCGCATGCCCATGGCGAATCCGAGAGTGACCAGGATCAGAGCCTGCACCAGCAACTGCAGCATGTCGCGCATCAGGCGACCGGTGAGCAGTGCGGTCCGGCTCGCCGGAGTCACCCGCTCTGCCTCGATGACACCCTCGCGCCATTCCCCGATCAGGCTGAAGCCGGCGAACAGCGCCCCGAACAGTCCCAGCTGCACGAGCAGACCCGGCACCAGGAAGGTGTACGGATTGTCGGCGCCACCGGGGAACTGGGCGACCAGCGGTTTGAGCAACGGTCCGAACAGCAGCAGATACAGGATCGGCTGCATGACACCGATCAGGACCCAGGCGGGATTGCGCAGGTTCATCCGGATCTGACGCCGGAACACGATGGTGCTGTCACGGAAGAAACTGTTCATCGGGCGACCTCCTGCTCGGTGCGGCGGGTTGCATCGTCGGAAACGGTTGCGGCAGAGACGGCATCGGGTTCGACCCCGGGCACGTCACCGACCGGATCGCCGGCGGTCTCCGCGTCGCGCAGGGACCTGCCGGTGAGGGTGAGGAAGACGTCGTCGAGGGTCGGGCGGATGACCTCGATGGAATCCAGCGAGATCCCCGACGCGTCGAGGTCACGGAGCAGTCCGGGCACGGCCCGGCCCGCGCGCGGCACCCGGCCGCGAACGTGGCGGCCGTCCACCTCGATCCTTCCGTCGCCGTCACCCCCCGTGACCGACGCGAGTTTCTCGGCGGCCGTGGTGACCGCCGCCGCGTCGGCGACCTCGAGCGACACCAGATCGCCGGAGACCTGGGCCTTGAGGTTGTCGGGGGTGTCGGCGGCGACGATCCGTCCGTTGTCGATGATGAGGATCCGGTCCGAGAGTTCGTCCGCCTCGTCGAGATAGTGCGTCGTGAGGAACACGGTCGCGCCGCGCTCACTGCGCAGCCTGCGGATGTGCTCCCACAGATTGGCCCGGGCCTGCGGGTCGAGGCCCGTCGTCGGCTCGTCGAGGAAGACCAGCGACGGTTCGTGGACGAGGCCCATCACGATGTCGAGGCGCCGCTTCTGCCCCCGGACATGTTCTTGGGCATCCGTTCCCACAGGCCGTCGAGCTGCAGTTCCGAGAACAACGCCTGGCCTCGCCGGGTCGCCTCCGCTCTCGTCAACCCGTACAGCATCCCGTGGTCGACGATCTCGTCGCCCGCCTGCGCCTGGCTGAACGTGCCACCGGCCTGGGACACGTACCCGATGCTGCGACGCACCGAAACCGGATCTTCGACGACGTCGTAGCCGTTGACCGTCGCGGTGCCCGCGGTGGGCCGCAGCAGTGTCGTCAGCATCCTCAGTGTGGTCGTCTTGCCCGCTCCGTTGGGCCCGAGGAAGCCGACCACCTCCCCCTCGGCGACGTCGAGGTCGACGCCGTCGACGGCTCGCACCTCGCGCTTCTTCTTTCCTTTCCCGGTGTGGAACACCTGGACCAAACCACGCGCATGAATCATGCGGACTCTCCTTCTCCCACTGGCTGTCTGTCGTGCCGGACGCGCACCCCGTCGTGCGCTGATCGTCGTATCGAGCGGCCGATTTCCGACGCTGACGTGAGGTATCGACCGATCTGCGCCCCAGTTTTCATCGCAATGAGGACACATTCGGTCCTCTTCGGGGGTGGAGATCGGAATCGGCCGGTAACGATGTGCGAAGGGGAGGCGGTACTTCCCAGTAAGTGACCCGGTGAGTACCGTCGTATGGCGGGTCACATATTCGGAAGGAAGACCATGGCAGTCATCGCGGACACCTCAGGGATCAACAACATCGGCATGCTCGGTATCGGCGCCTATCGCCCCGAGCGTGTGGTCACCAACGACGAGATCTGCGAGCACATCGACTCCTCCGACGAGTGGATCTACACCCGTACCGGCATCAAGACCCGCCGGTTCGCCCGCCGCGACGAGAGCGTCATGGAGATGTCCGTCAACGCCGGACGCAAGGCGATCGCGAACGCCCTCCTGCACGGCTCCGACATCGACGCCGTCATCCTCGCCACCAACACGCATCTGCTCCTGACCCCGGCCGGTGCAACCAAGGTCGCCACCGAACTCGGCTGCAACGGCGTCCCCGCCTTCGACGTCACCGTCGGCTGTGCCGGCTTCGGCTACGGCATGGCCCTCGCGTCGGACATGATCCGCGGCGGCAGCGCCACCAACGTGCTGGTCATCGGCGCCGAGCAGCTGTCGGTCGCCCTGGACATGACCGACCGCACCAACTGCTTCATCTTCGGCGACGGCGCCGGCGCCGTGGTCGTCGGCCCCACCGAGGAACAGGAACTCGGCCCGGTCGTCTGGGGTTCGGACGGCTCGCAGTTCAACGCCATCCGCCAGGACTTCGACTGGGTGACCTTCCTCGACGGTGACCGCGTCCAGCGCCCCTACCTCCGCATGGAGGGCACCGCGGTGTTCCGCTGGGCCGCCTTCGAGATGGGCAAGGTTGCCGTCCGCGCCCTCGAGGCCGCGAAGATCGGCTCCGAGGACCTCGACGTCTTCGTCCCGCACCAGGCCAACGCACGCATCAACGAGCTGCTCGCCAAGAACCTCAAGCTGCGCGAGGGCGCCGTCGTCGCCAACGACATCGAGTACACCGGCAACACCTCCGCCGCCTCGATCCCGCTCGCCATGGAGGACCTCCTCTCCACCGGCAAGGCGCAGCCGGGCCAGACCGCCCTCCTCCTCGGCTTCGGTGCCGGACTCTCGTACGCCTCGCAGGTCGTCAAGCTTCCGCCGGTGCCGTTCGAGTAGGTCGCCCCTCTTCCAGATGCGGCAGTTGGTCCCGGATTCCGGAACCAACTGCCGCATCTGTTCTCAGGCAGCGAGCGCCTGACGTACGCGCTCGACGACGTACCCCGGACGTTCCGTGAGATCCGCCCAGGTGTAGTTGAGGACCGTCCAGCCCAGCGCGATGAGGTCGTTGCGACGACGCCGGTCGCGCTGGAAGGTCTCGGCATCGCGATGGAAGGCCATGCCGTCGATCTCGACGGCGAGCATCCTGTCCGGGAACGCCACATCGACGAAGTAGCCGCCGACCGGGTGATTGCAGACCCAGCCCTCCACCCCGCCGTCGCGGAGAAGATCGACGGCCAGTCGTTCGGCCGCGGACCGGGCTCCTGTCTCGACCCCCGCCATCAACATCGCGATCTCGGCAGAGTCCGCCTTCCCCCGACGTCGCGCCGCTGCGGTCCGCAGCTGTTCCATCGACACGCGGCGGAGCAACAGCGCGGCGTCGAGGACACTGCTGTCGCTCTCGACGGAAGCCTCCAGCACAGACAGCGGCAACGAAGTGACGAGTAGATGGTCGCGGGTGACCGTCTCGGCGTCTACGAGCGGCCGGTACCGCACCCGCACCCCGTCGACCGGCGATCCGTGCCGGGATCGTGGCGCGGTCACCGTGAACTTCTTCGGCGGGTCGTCGACGATTCCGTGCCACCACGCAGCCCCGAGCCCGGACAGAGCGGCGTCGACGCCGCCTGCAGCGACTGCGAGCCGGGCGCGGGTCCGCGGCGTCACCGGATGATCGGCCAGGGTGTACACCCCTCGCGATTGCGGCGTCCACAGACCGGACCCGACTCGCCTATGGACCCCCGACTTGGTCAGCCCGAACTCCACGGCATCGGCGAATGTCACGACCCCGTCCCGAGCGAGCGCATGTTGACGAAGGCGGGATGGTGTCTGCACGCCTCTTGGACGCATCCAACCCGTCGCCGGGTTCCCAGCATATGAGATTGCGGCAACCAGTCCCGGATAGCGGCACCAACTGCCGCATCGTCATCGGAGGCGCGAGTTTGGAGGCCCCCGACCAGCCGAGTAGCCTCGAATCTCGTGAGTTCTGACGTCGCAACCGAGGTCAAGCGTCGACGTACCTTCGCGATCATCTCCCATCCGGACGCCGGCAAGTCGACGATGACCGAGGCGTTGGCCTTGCATGCGCGCATGATCAGCGAGGCGGGTGCGATCCACGGCAAGGCGGGACGCAAGTCCACCGTCTCCGACTGGATGGAGATGGAGAAGGCCCGCGGCATCTCGGTCAGCTCCACCGCGCTGCAGTTCAACTATGCCGCCGAGCACAGCGACGCGGACATTCCGAGCGTGATCAACCTGGTGGACACCCCCGGTCACGCCGACTTCTCCGAGGACACCTACCGCGTGCTGACGGCGGTCGATGCGGCGGTGATGCTCATCGACGCCGCCAAGGGCCTCGAACCGCAGACCCTGAAGCTCTTCCAGGTGTGTCGCCACCGCGGTATCCCGGTGATCACCGTCATCAACAAGTGGGACCGTCCCGGCCAGACCCCGCTGGAGCTGATCGACGAGATCACCGAGCGCATCGGCCTCACCCCGACCCCGCTGTTCTTCCCGGTCGGCATCGCCGGTGACTTCCGCGGTCTGCTCGACCGTCGCACCGGCGAGTATGTGCACTTCACGCGCACGGCCGGCGGGGCGAAGATCGCCCCCGAGGAGATCATGAGCGCCGACGACGCCGCGGCGCGCGAAGGCGACGAATGGACCGCCGCCGTCGAGGAGAGCGAACTGCTCTCCGAGATGGGTCAGGACCACGACCAGGAGCTGTTCCTCGCCGGCCAGACCTCGCCGATGATCTTCGCCTCGGCGATGCTGAACTTCGGGGTGCGGCAACTGCTCGAGGTGCTCGTCGAGCTCGCTCCGCCGCCGGCCGGTCGCCTCGACATCGAGGGCAACGAACGCCCGGTGACCGACCCCTTCAGCGCCGTCGTCTTCAAGGTGCAGGCCGGGATGGACTCGAGCCACCGAGATCGGTTGGCGTACATGCGGATCGTGTCCGGCGAGTTCGAACGCGGCATGGTCGTCACGCACGCGCAGACCGGAAAACCGTTCGCCACCAAGTACGCCCAGGCCGTGTTCGGCCGGGATCGCTCCACGGTCGACACCGCATATCCGGGCGACGTCGTCGGACTGGTGAACGCGACCGCACTGGCCCCGGGTGACACCCTCTTCGACGGCCCCAGGGTCCAGTTCCCGCCGATCCCCTCGTTCGCACCCGAACACTTCTCGACGCTGCGCGCGACCACGGCCGACAAATACAAGCAGTTCCGCAAGGCGATGGACCAGCTCGACAGCGAGGGCGTCGTGCAGGTACTGCGCAACGACACCCGTGGCGACATGTCGCCGGTGCTCGCCGCGGTGGGCCCCATGCAGTTCGAGGTCGTGACCGCGCGGATGAAGGCCGAGTTCAACGTCGACACGATCATCGAGCCGCTCGGGTACACGCTGGCCCGACGCACCGACGCCGAGAGTGCACCCGAGCTCGACCGCCAGCGCGGCGTCGAGGTGTTCACGCGCACCGACGGCGCGATCCTGGCGCTCTTCAGCGACAAGTGGCGCCTGCAGTACATCGAGAAGGAACATCCCGACCTGACGCTGCAACCCCTTGTCGCCGCGGCGGATTGACCCGATGAGGCGTCACCTCGTACGCACCCGTGGTGTCGGCGCGCTGGTCGCGGTGTTCGCGGCGGCGCTCCTGATCTCGGGCTGCGCCAGCGGTCAGCCGCCGGCCGCGACGTCGACGAGCGTCGCACCCACGCCGACCGCACGGCCGATCGATCCGGCGAAATGCGCCGAGAAACCGCTACAGGGCAATGTCGACCGCGGCGGCCACGGCCTCGACTTCCGTTCCGGCGACATCCGAATCGCGATCACCGAACCGGTAGCCACGCCGACCGGTCTCCCGGCAGCCGGCGGCCGCGAGACCTCCGAGGAAGCGGCCACCTGCTACGAGTTCGCGCGGTGGGGTCCGGCGCGGCCCGACGTCCCGCCGGATTCACTGTTGTTCGTGTTCAAGGGAACCGGGACCGACGGCGCCCAGATCGAGTTCCCCGTCAGCGAATTGACCGGTGGCACCGTCCCGCCCGCCGGTGGCGGACCACGCCCCACCGCGGGACCCCTGACCACACCGATCAATGCCCAGATCGGGGTCTCGGTCGACGGTGTCTACCACCAGTCCTCGGCATGCCGGCTCAGCATCAGCGGGATGTCGGGCAAACTCGCCGCCGGTTCGTTCACGTGCCCGGAAGCCTCCCGCGTCGACGCCAATCCGTTCGCGCCCGACGACGACGTCGCCTACGACACCGACGAGTCGTCGACGAGCCGGAGACCCGACGCCGGCACCCCGTCGACGGTCGTCCTGTCCGGACGGTTCCAGGTCACTCCGTAGGGGTTTCGGCTCACGCACCCACGATCCGCGCGACCACCGCCGGGTCGACGTCGTCGATGGCGGCGGGGTCGAAGGACGGGTTGCGGTCCTTGTCCACCAGCACCGCGCGCACTCCCTCGAGGAAGTCGTTGGTCGCCGTGATCTGTTGCGCCGCATGCAGTTCCCGGTCGAAGCACTCGTCGATCCCCGACTGCGCGCCGGCGTTGATCATCGCGGCCGTCACCCACAAGCTGGTGGGTGAGGCCTTCTCCAGCAGGCCGATCATCTCCGCGGCCCAGTCGTCGCCGATCGCACCGCGCAGGCCGCCGACGATCGCGTTGACGTTGTCGTCGGCGAAGTACTCCCCGATCTTGCGCAGCGGGACGTCGCTGGTCTCGGTCGTTCCCGACGACGCCAGCGCATCGGCAAGGGGATCGCCGGAACGGATCGATTCGGCGACTCCGGCCAGATCGGCAGACGCGACGAAATGCGTTGCCAGGCCGACGGCCACCGCGTCGATCCCGCGGATACGGGCCCCGGTGAGGCCCAGCCACATGCCGACGCCCTCGGGCAGCCGCGGGAGGAAGTAGGTGGAGCCGATGTCGGGGAAGAATCCGATCGCGGTCTCGGGCATCGCGATCATCGCCTTCTCGGTCACCACCCGGATCTCGCCGTGGACGCTGATGCCGAGGCCGCCGCCCATGGCCGCGCCGTCGATCAGGCTGACGTAGGGCTTGGGGTAGTCGGCGACCATCTGGTCGAGGCGGTACTCGCTGTTGAAGTAACGCGTGATCGCCGTGGTGTCCCCGTCGAGCGAATAATCGCGTATCGCACGGATGTCACCGCCCGCGCAGAACGCGCGGTCGCCGGCCGAGGTGACGAGTACCGTCTCGATCGAGTCGTCGTCACCCCACTCGCCGAGCGTGGCGTACATGTCGTCGATCATGGTCTGGTCCAGCGCGTTCAGAGCTTTCGGCCGGTCGAGGACGATCTCACCGACGCCGTTGGACACCGAGGTGCGAATGAAGGACATGCCCTCAACCGTAGCGGTGCCGGAGGTCCGGGTTCATCGCACCGGAATGAGACCGGGAGAAAACGCGTTGGCAGACCCGAGCACATCTACTACGGTGAACTCCGCAGTTGCCGACGACACGAGGAGTGATCCCACCCGATGAAGAACTGAAGTGGCCCCCGCCGACGCGCGATGTCGATGAGACACCCGTCGGTGAATCCGAACCACTTCAGGAGTTCTCGTGTCCACTGCCCTGCCCTCTTCTGCCCAGTCCCCGTCTTCTCCGGGATCGTCGATCGTGTTGTCCGACGTCTCGTTCAGCTGGCCCGACGGCACCGTCGTCTTCGATCACCTCAACCTCACGCTGGGTGCGTCGACGTATTCGTTGATCGGCGCCAACGGTGCGGGCAAATCGACGTTGCTCGGCTTGATCGCGCAGCGTCTGCGCCCGGCGTCGGGCAGTGTCGCCATCGCCGGCACCGGGCCCGCGCCGGAGGTCGGGATCGTTCCGCAGGACCCGCAGTCGGACCCGGGATCGACCGTGTCCGCAGCGCTCGGTATCGACGGTATCCGCGACGCGATCCGTCGCATCGAGGGCGGGTCTGTCGACCCCGCCGACTTCGATGCCGTCGGCGACGACTGGGATGTCGACGAACGGGCGATCGGACTCCTCGAACAGATGAGTCTGCCCGCCGATCTCGATCGGCGGGTCGGCGCCCTGTCCGGTGGCGAGGCGACGCTGTTGTCGATCGTCGCCGCGCTCATGCGCCGACCGTCGGTACTGCTCCTCGACGAACCGACGAACAACCTCGACACCGGCTCGCGAACAAGGCTTTTCGATGCCATCGACACCTTCGCCGGCACGGTGGTCGTGGTGAGTCACGATCTCGAACTGCTCGAGCGCGTCGATGCGACACTCGAGTTGTACCGGGGTCGGGTCCGCGTGTTCGGCGGTCCGTATTCACACCACCGCGACATCGTGGATGCCGAGCAGGAGGCCGCCGAGGCCGCGGTCGCCAATGCGGCCGGCGATCTGCGAAGGCAGCGCCGTGAGCTGGTCGACGCCCGGATCAAGCTCGATCGCCGCGCCCGCACCGCGGCGACCGCCGAACGGGAGAAGCGCGTGCCGAAGATCATCGCGCACAAGCGCCGAAGCGAGGCCCAGGTGTCGGCCGGGAAGCTGCGCAACGCCCATCGTGACGACGTCGCGGCGGCCGCTTCCCGTCTGGACGGGGCACGAGAGGAGATCCGGAACGAGCGCACCGCCGGGATCGTGGTGCCGGAGGTCGAACTGGCGCCACGCACCCAGGTCGTCACCGATGATCGGTTGCGGATCGATGGTCCGGAACGGATCGCGCTCGTGGGCCCCAACGGATGCGGGAAGTCGACGCTGATCGCGGACCTCATCGCACGCGAGGCCATTGCGGTGCCGTATGCGTATGTGCCGCAGCAGATCGTCTTCGACGACCCGTCGCTGTCGGTCGCCGGCCTGGTGTCCGCACATCACCCGGACATCGGCACTCAGGAGGTGCGTTCGCATCTGGCACGGTTCCTGTTCCGCGGCGCCCGCGCCGACCGTGCGCTCGAGGAGCTCTCCGGCGGTGAGCGGTTGCGCGTCGGCCTCGCCGACGCACTGCTCGGGGATCCGATCCCGAGGCTGCTGATCCTCGACGAACCGACCAACAACCTGGACCTCGACACGGTCACCCAGCTGGTCGCCGCACTCGAGAGGTGGAATGGCGCGCTGCTCGTCGTCTCGCACGATGCCGGGTTCCTGGAGCGGGTCGGGATCGATCGTCGCGTCGGGGTGGGCGGGTCATCGTCAGCGCAAACCTTCGATCCATAGGTAGTCCCTCACGGCGCCTGAGCCGCCCCCACTTTGAGCATCACCGGCCTCTCGTGATCGGATGGCTGTTACGCACCGCAACAGCCATCGGGTGCGCCGCGACGATGACAGCCCAGGAGGTCGGATGACCACGATCGAGGTGACCGGTCGGCTCCAGCAGCAGGCCTGGGCCGACAAGGTGCTCCCGCCGGTCGAAGAGGTGCGGCCGGGACTGTGGTCGATCCCGGTGCCGATGGGTCCCAACCCGTTGCGCTACGTCCTGGTCTACGCCCTCGCGCTGCCCGACGGCGGTCTCGCGCTCATCGACGTGGGCTGGCCGTCGGACGAGTCGTGGCAGGCGCTCGTCGACGGCATCCGGGGCACCGGCCACGACGTCACCGACGTGCGCTCGGCGGCCATCACGCACTTCCATCCCGACCACTTCGGCCTCGTCCCGAGGCTGCTCGAGCACACCGACGCCGAGCTGCTGATGCACCGCGACGATGCCTGTCACCTTCGCTATCACTCCGACGCCGAGGTCGAACGTCAGCTCGACGTGGCGCGGTGGGAGCTACAGCTGCTGGGTGCCCCGGCCGACGTCGCCGACCTCGGACTCGTCGACTTCGTCCGGTTGCCCGACGGCCGGACCGTCGACCGAGAGCTGACCGCGGACGCCCCGCTCGACATCCCCGGCTGGAACCTGCGCGCCATCTGGACGCCCGGTCATACCCCGGGCCACCTCTGTTTCGCCGATGACGACGCGGGAGTCATCTTCACCGGCGACCACCTGCTGCCGCGGATCAGCCCCAACGTCTCGACCAGCCCGATGCAGACCCAGAGCCCGCTCGCGGACTACCTCGTCTCCCTGGCGAACACCGAGCGGATGCGAGACCACGAGGCCCTGCCCTCGCACGAATACCGGTTCCGCGGTCTGGGCGCCCGAGTCACCGGGTTGCTGTCCCATCATGAGGAACGGCTCACCGAGATCACCGAGGCGGTCGCCGCGCGTCCCGAGTCCACCGCGTGGGAGATCACCCAGGCCGTCCGCTGGTCCCGGCCGTTCAGCGACCTCAACCTCACGATGAAACGCCTCGCGCTGCGCGAGACCGACGCTCACCTGCTGGTCCTGAGTGAGCGTGGAATCCTGTCATCGACGCCCGCCCCGACCGAGGCCGACCTCGCCGACGACGCGATCGAGCCCGTCCGGTGGTCGCTGGCGACGGTGTCCGAACACCGCACGAGCAGTTCGCCTTCCGCAGTTCACTACACAGAGGAGAATCCCCTATGAGCGCCGTGCTCACCGAGTTCGCCGACGGCGTCGCCGTCATCACGATCAACCGTCCCGAGGCGAAGAACGCCGTCAACCTCGAGGTGTCCGAGGGCATCGCCGCGGCCATCGACGAACTCGAGTCGCGCGACGACCTCACCATCGGCATCCTCACCGGCGCCGGCGGTACGTTCTGTGCGGGTATGGACCTCAAGGCGTTCTCCCGCGGCGAGCAGGTCTCGTTGAAGGGCCGCGGTTTCGGTGGCCTCACCGAGGCCCCGCCGAGCAAGCCGCTGATCGCCGCGGTCGAGGGCTGGGCCCTCGCCGGTGGTTGCGAGCTCGCGCTGTCCGCCGATCTCGTCGTCGCCGCCGAGAACTCCAAGTTCGGCATCCCGGAGGTCAAGCGCGGTCTCGCCGCAGCCGCCGGCGGCCTCCTGCGCCTGCCCAAGATCCTCCCGTACCAGGTCGCGATGGAGCTCGCCCTGACCGGTGACCCGCTCACCGCCGAGCGTGCCCACCAGTTCGGACTGGTCAACAAGATCACCAAGCCCGGCGAGGCCCTCGACGGTGCGCGCGAACTAGCCGCGAAGATCGCGGCCAACGGACCGCTTGCGGTGCGTGCAACCAAGCAGGTCACCTCGATGGCCATCAAGTACACCGACACCGACCTGATCAAGAAGCAGTGGGAGTACCTCACCCCGGTCTTCACGTCCGAGGACGCACAGGAGGGTGCCAAGGCGTTCGCCGAGAAGCGCGCACCCCAGTGGAAGGGCCGCTGATCGCGGGAAAGGCCAATCACTAGAGTGGCTGAGGTGGACCTGCACCTCGTGACCTACTTCGTCGCAGTCGTCGACCACGGTGGGATCACGAAGGCCGCCCAGTCGCTCTACATCTCGCAGCCCTCGTTGTCGCAGGCCATCCGGACGCTCGAGAAGCGTCTGGGTGTGACCCTGTTCGACCGGACCGGACGGCGCCTCGAACTCACCGAGGCCGGACGCAAGCTCGACGACGCGGCGAGGCGCATCCTCGCCGACGTCGATCGTGCGAAGCAGAAGGTCGACGCGGTGCGCGAACTGCAGGCCGGGCGTGTCGACGTGGTGACGTATGCGGCATTCAGCATCGATCCCCTCGTCGACGTCGTCCGCCTGTTCCGGGAGCGCTTCCCGAGTCTCGCGGTGCGAGTCCTCGCCGCCGACGGTCCGGCGGGTGTGCTCTCCGCGTTGCGATCCGGCGCTGCCGAGATCGGCGTCATCGACTCATCCGCCGAACATGCGACGTTCTCCGCCATCCCGATGACGGAGCAGGAACTGGTGGTGGCCGCACCCGACGCGCTGGCCGCAGGACTCCCGGACACCGTGTCGCGCAGTGCCATCCGCTCGGTGCCGCTGGTCATCGACCACAGCGACCAGCACACCGCGACCCTGTTCGCCGACCTCATCGACGACGCCGCGCGCAACGTCGTCGTCGACTGTCCACTGCCGGCGGCGATCTGGAATCTCGTCGAACGCGGCACGGCCGCAACGGTTGTGCCGCGCATCGTCGCCGACAAACAACTCGCCGGTGTCCGGCAGCTCGCGCTCGATCCGCCGCTGACGCGGCCGTGGGGACTCGTCCTGCGCTCGGGACTCCCCTCGCCGGCGGCCCTCGCCTTCATCTCCGCGGCCCGGGCCCACTCCGGCCTGAGCCCGGAGCCGACCGAGACCCGGGACTGGTAGGCCACCATGGAATTACGCCAGGTCGAATACTTCCTCGCCGTGGTCGAGAACCAGGGCATCGGCGGTGCCGCCACCGCGCTGGGCGTCGCGCAGCCGACGGTCTCGCAGGCATTGCGCGCCCTCGAACGCGAACTCGGCGTGCAGCTGTTCCACCGCATCGGTCGTGGCATGGTCCTGTCGGCGGCCGGCCGCACGATGGTCGGTCCGGCGCGCCAGATCATCCGCGACGTCGACGCCGTGGGCGATCTCCTCGCGGCCGAGGAGGATGAACTCACCGGTCATCTCGACCTGCTCGCCTCGCCGGCGACGGCGGTCGGTCCGGTCGTCGACCTCATCGCCCGCTTCCGCGCCGCCTATCCGCGAGTGTCGGTGCGGCTCGGCGAATTACGCGATGAGACGCGGGCGGCGTCGTCCATCGAGGACGGTCACTGCGAATTCGCCGTCGCCCACCTGCCCATCGCCGGCGACGCGCTCGAGGTCATCGTTCTCGGTGAGCAGGAATACGTCCTCGTCTATCCGGAGGGCACGGAGGTCCCCGACGGACGGATCCCGCTGGGTAATCTGCCCACCGTACCGATGGTGTTCGTCCCGCGCGGCCAGTCGGTGGCCGACGAACTGGAGGAGGCCATCCGGGTCGGCGGGGTCCGCCCGCCGCTCGCGGTGCTCTCCGAACACCGGGAGGAGCGACTCCCCATGGTGCTGGCCGGAATCGGCGGCACGTTGCTGGAACGTTCGATGGCCGAGACCGCCGCGGACCGCGTCATCATCCGGGAAACCGAACCCCGGTTCGTGCGGCCGTTTGCGATCGCCTTCGACCCTGCGTCGCTGTCACCGGTCGGCCAGGCGTTCGTGGAACTCATTCGCGCGCAGGTCGATACGTCGACCGAGTAGCGCCGGCCGGGCGTGGCGAGGACGCCGCGTATCGAGAGTGGATCACCAGACCCCACCGGCTCGAGTCCGGTGGGGCCTGGTGAGTCTGTGGGTCAGGCCACGCGTTCGAAGATCGCGGCCAGTCCCTGACCGCCGCCGATGCACATCGTCTCGAGACCGTAGCGGGCCTCCCGGCGCTGCAGTTCACGGGCCAGCGAGGCCAGCATGCGGCCACCGGTCGCGCCGACCGGGTGGCCCAGCGAGATGCCCGAACCGTGCACGTTGGTGCGGTCGAAGTCGCCTCCGGAACCGAAACGGCCGAAGCCCCATTCACGGGTCACGGCGAGCGCCTGGGCGGCGAAGGCCTCGTTGAGTTCGATGAGGTCGATGTCGGCCAGGGTCAGACCGGCCTTGGCCAGTGCCTTCTCGGTGGCCGGCACCGGTCCGATGCCCATGGTGCGCGGCGGGACACCCGCGAGACCCCATGAGACGAGCTTGACGAGGGGACGCAGGCCGAGCTTCTCGGCGACCTCGGTGGTCGTCACGATCGCCATCGACGCGGCGTCGTTCTGGCCGCTGGCGTTGCCCGCGGTCACAGTGGCCTCGGAGTCGGACTTGCCCATGATCGGCTTCAGCTTGGCCAGGGACTCGACGGAGACGTCGGGGCGCGGATGCTCGTCGGTGTCGATGATCTGATCGCCGGCACGGCCCGGGACGGTGACCGGGATGATCTCCTCGGCCAGCACACCGTCCTTCTGTGCACGCACTGCGCGCGTGTGGGATTCGACCGCGAGCTCGTCCTGTTCCGCGCGCGAGATCTCGTACTCCTTGCGGAGATTCTCGGCGGTCTCGATCATCCCGCCGGGCACCGGGTAGTGCTTACCACCGGCGGTCGAGCGAGCGCGGACGAGGCTGTCGTGCATGGCGATTCCGGTACGCGCACCACCCCAGCGCATGTCGACGGAGTAGAACGAGGCGTTGCTCATCGACTCGGTGCCACCGGCGACGACGAGGTCGTTGTCGCCCGAGGACACCTGGTAGGCGGCCTGGATGACGGCCTGCAGACCCGAGCCACATCGGCGATCGATGTGCATGCCGCCCACCGTGATCGGGAGCCCGGCGTCGAGGGCGACGACGCGGCCGATGGCCGGGGCCTCGCTGTTGCCGTTGCAGTGTCCGAGGATCACGTCCTCGACCTTCTCCGGGTCCAGTCCGGTGCGCTCCAGCAGGCCCTTGAGCGCGGTCACGCCCAGGTCGACCGCGGTGAGGCTCTTGAACATCCCGCCGTACCGGCCGATCGGGGTACGTACCGGCTCACAGATGACGACGTCTCGCATGGTTGACCTTTCGCAGAATCTCGAGTGGAAGAGTGTGGGTGAGAACAGCTCTCACATGAAGCGGCCGCCGGTCACCTCGAGCACGGTGCCGGTCATGTACGACGACATGTCCGAGGCGAGGAACAGGGCGACGCTCGCGACCTCGCCGACCTCACCGGCACGGTGCATGGGGATCTCCGACATCTTCTGATCCCAGGCCTTCTGCGGCATCGCCTCGGTCATCGCCGAGCGGATCAGGCCGGGCTGGATCGCGTTGACCCGCACGCCGTGATGCGCCATCTCCTTGGCGGCGGCCTTCGTCATGCCGACGATGCCGGCCTTCGCGGCGGAGTAGTTGGTCTGGCCGACCATGCCGACCTTGCCCGACAGCGAGGAGATGTTCACGATCGCACCGCGCTTGGCCTCGCGCATGATCGCGGCTGCCTTGCGGGTGCCGTTCCAGGTGCCCTTGAGGTGCACCGAGATCACCAGGTCGAAGTCCTCTTCGGTCATCGTGCGCATCGTGGCGTCGCGGGTGATGCCGGCGTTGTTGACCAGGACGTCGAGCGAACCGAAGCCGTCGACCGCCTCGGCGAGCAGAGCGTCGACCTCGTCGCCGTTCACCACGTTGCACTTCACCGCACGGGCGACGTCGCGACCACCGAGCTTGTCGGCGGCCGCCTGGGCGGCGTCGAGGTTGAGGTCACCCAGGACCACCTTGGCGCCCGCGTCCACGAAGGACCGGGCGATCTCGAAGCCGATGCCCTGGGCACCGCCGGTCACGACGGCGGTGCGCCCCTCGAGCAGCGGCTGGGCGGTGGTGGATGACATCTTCGGTCCTTCCCATGGGGTTCTGGTGCAAACGCCGACGGCGTGAGGCGCCGGGTGATGCGAGTAATCTAACCCGCATTTCCGGCGTCGAACGCCTCCGTTTCATACGCAACGGCTATCGGAGCGATCCCGCTTTCGTATTGGACCCCTCACCGTGGACGCGCAAGAGTGGCAGCATGACCGGAGTGATGCAACCAGCAACCGCGACCTCCCAGGTGAGCGCGGAAGACTTCGCCGACATCCTGGCGGCGACCCGAGAGTTCGTTCGGGAGGTCGTCGTACCGCGCGAGCAGGAGATCCTGGACACCGACGCGATTCCCGAGGACATCCGCCAAACCGCCAAGGACATGGGTCTTTTCGGATACGCGATCCCCCAGGAGTGGGGCGGACTCGGACTCGACCTGACCCAAGACGTCGAACTGGCGATGGAACTCGGTTACACCTCCCTCGCGCTCCGGTCGATGTTCGGTACCAACAACGGCATCGCCGGTCAGGTGCTGGTGAACTTCGGCACCGACGAGCAGAAGGCTGCCTGGCTGGAGAAGATCGCCTCCGGCGAGGTCGTCGCGTCGTTCGCGCTGACCGAACCGGGCGCCGGGTCGGATCCCGCCGGCCTGCGCACCAAGGCCGTCCGCGACGGCGACGACTGGGTCATCAGCGGCGAAAAGCGTTTCATCACCAATGCTCCGCTGGCCGACCTGTTCGTGGTGTTCGCGCGCACCCGCCCGGCCGACGAGAACGGCACCGGCATCGCGGTGTTCCTCGTCCCGGCCGACTCCGCCGGTCTGACCGTCGGCGCGAAGGACCGCAAGATGGGTCAGGAGGGCGCCTGGACCGCCGACGTGCACTTCGACGGCGTCCGCGTCCCGAACTCTGCCCTCGTCGGCGGCAGCGAGGACGTCGGTTACAAGGCCGCGATGATGTCCCTCGCCCGCGGTCGCGTGCACATCGCCGCACTGTCCGTCGGTACCGCTCAGCGCGCACTCGACGAGTCGATCGCCTGGGCGGCCACGTCCACCCAGGGTGGGAAACCGATCGGTGAGTTCCAATTGGTGCAGGCCATGCTCGCCGATCAGCAGACGGGCGTGATGGCCGGGCGGGCCCTGGTCCGCGACGCCGCCCGCGCCTGGGTCGACAACACCGACCGTCGTCTCGCGCCCTCGGCTGCGAAGCTCTACTGCACCGAGATGGTGGGCAAGGTCGCCGACCTCGCCGTCCAGATCCACGGTGGCAGCGGCTACATGCGCGACGTCCCGGTGGAACGCATCTACCGCGAGGTCCGTCTGCTCCGACTGTACGAGGGCACCAGCGAGATCCAGCGCCTCATCATCGGCCGCAACCTCTACAAGCAGGGCGCCAAGAACGCCCAGCGCTGAGCTACGACGAGAAAGGGACCGTCCCAACTTCGGTGGGGACGGCCCTTTTTCGTCGTAGCTCAGCCCCGAACGACATAGCCCGAAACCGCGGTGAGCGCGGTTTCGGGCTATGGGGTTTCGACGGGGCTCAACCGGCGGAGACGGGGCTCAACCGGCGGAGACGGGGCTCAACCACCGAAGAGGGGTCAGGCGTGTGTCAGACGCTCCCGCAGGGCGACCTTCTGGATCTTGCCGGCCGCCGAGGTCGGTAGCTCGTCGACGACGAAGACGTCGCGGATCTTCTTGTAGGGCAACACCTGTTCGGCGACGAACGCGGCCACCGCGTCCTCGTCGATGTCGTGTCCGTCCTTGGCGACGAGGAACGCCACCGGCTCCTGGCCGACGGGCCCGGCCTCACGACCGACCACCGCGGCGGCCGCGACATCGGTGTGGGTCACCAGGATCTCCTCGAGCTCCCGCGGATACACGTTGTAGCCCTTGTAGATCAGCATGTCCTTGGCACGGTCGCAGATGTAGATGTAGCCGTCGGCGTCGCGGTACGCGATGTCGCCGGTGTCGAGCCACCCGTCGACGAACTGTTCCGCGGTCTGTTCGGGATGACCGAGATAACCGTCGGTGACCTGCGGCCCGCGAACCCAGAGCTGTCCCCTCTCCCCCGCCGGCAGGACGACGGCCGGGTCGTGGGCGGCGCGGATCTCGACCTCGGTGTCGAAGGTCGGCAGTCCGACGCTGCCGAGCCGGTACTGACCCTCGGCGGTGAGCGGTGCCGAGGACACCAGGCAGGTCGCCTCGGTGAGTCCGTAGCCTTCGACGATCGCCGCTGCGGGGAAAGCCTTCTCGAGTTCTCCGAGCGTCACGAGGTCGATCGGAGCAGCGCCCGACGAGACCACCCGCACCGACGTCAGATCACGCGACTCGACGTCGGGGTGGACTGCCAGCGCATGCCACATCGCCGGGCTGCCGGTCACATACGACGCCCGGTACCGCTCGATCAGGGCGAGCATACGGCCGGGTTCGAACCGTCCGGCGAACACATGGGTTGCGCCACAGAGCAACAGGAACGACATGTTGATCAGCGCGTGCGCGTGGAACAGCGGCGACACGACGACGGTCGCGGCATCGCCCGGGACCACTCCACGGTCGGAACCCTCGCGCGGCGTCAACCGCAGCAGACCGTCGTCGCCGACCTCGATCGCGTGCCCCGCACGCCAACCGATCATCTGCGTGACGTTGCCGAGGACGTTGCGGTGCAGCACCCGAACGCCCTTCGAAACGCCCGTCGTCCCACCGGTGAACGCCAGATGGGCGACGTCGTCGGACGACACGGTGACCGCCGGAGCCTCACTGTGTCCGGCGGTGAACTCCTCGAGCGAGGTGATCCGCACGCCGTCGACCGCCGCCGCGCCACCGTCGACGACCACCACGGTGGTCAGTGGTGAATCGACCGCGGCCGACAGCAGCCGCTCGGATTGTTCGGCCTGCGTGAAGCCCGCGACCGCACCGGTTTCGACGATCTGGCGATGCAGACCGGGCACCGGCTGCAACGGATTGACGAGCGTGACGGTGGCACCGGCTCGCAGCGAACCGTAGTAGGCGACAACGAATTCGATGCTGTTGGTGAGATAGATCAGCACCACGTCACGTTCGGCGACGCCCGCCGACCGAAGGGCCGACGCCACCGCCGCCGAACGCGCGTCGAGTTCGGCGTAGGTCAGCGTCGTGTCTCCGTCGACGACCGCTGCGCGGTCGCCGTACAGCGCTGCCATGCTTGCCGGCAGCACCGCCATGCTCGTGTCCGGATAGGTGAGCGTCGTCGGCGACACGCCGCTCATCGCGGTGCCATGCGGATAGCACCGTCGAGGCGGATGGTCTCGCCGTTGAGGTAGGCGTTCTCCAGGATGTTCGCGGCAAGCTGCCCGAACTCTTCGGGACGACCGAGGCGCGACGGGTTGGGGATGCTGGCCGCGAGCGAGGCCCGCACGTCATCGCGCAGGCGAGCGAGCAGCGGGGTGTCCATGGTGCCGGGCGCGATGGTGTTGACGCGGATCAGCTTGCTGGCCAGGTCGCGTGCGGCCACGAGGGTCATGCCGACGATGCCCGCCTTGGAGGCCGAGTAGTTGATCTGGCCGATCTGCCCCTCGAAGGCCGCGACGGAAGCCGTCATGATGATGGCGCCACGCTCGCCGTCGATGGGTTCGAGGCGCGCGATGCGCTCGGCACCCAGCGACAGTGCGTGGAACGACCCGACGAGGTTCAGCTTGATGACGAACTCGAAGTCCTCCGCCGACCCGGCCTTGCCGTCCTTGTCGAGGATCCGCATGCGCCGGCCCGCGCCGGCGCAGTGCACGAGTCCGCGCAGGCCGCCGCGCTCGTCGGCGACATCGAGGGCGGCCGCGAACTGTTCGGCATCGGTGATGTCGGCGGCGGCGAAGTTCGCCGCCGAACCCAGGCCGTCGGCGACGGCCTGTCCGTCGGACGTGGGCAGATCGATCAGGGTGACCAGGCCGCCGGCGTCGATGACGCGCTTGGCGGTGGCGAGCCCCAGGCCGGAGGCGCCACCGGTGATCGCGACGGAGAGTCCCTTGAGTTCCATTGTGCTGATGTGTCTTTCAGTGTTGTCTGGCGTCGGATGGGGGCGGGATCAGAGGAGTTCCAGGATGGTGGTGTTGGCCATGCCGCCGGCCTCACACATCGACTGCAGGCCGTAGCGGATCCCGTTGTCGCGCATGTGGTGCACGAGGCGGGTCATCAGGATCGCGCCCGAGCCGCCGAGCGGGTGGCCCACGGCGATCGCGCCGCCGAGCGGGTTGAGCCGTTCGATGTCGGCGCCGGTCTCGGCCTGCCAGGCCAACGGTACGGGCGCGAACGCCTCGTTGATCTCGAAAGCGCCGATGTCGTCGATCGACAGACCGGAACGCTTGAGCGCCTTGGCGGTCGACGGGATCGGGCCGGTCAGCATGACGACCGGGTCGTCGGCCGCGACCACCGCGGTGTGGATGCGCGCGATCGGGGTCAGGCCATGCGATTTCGCCGTCTCCGACGACATGATCAGGAGTGCACCCGAGCCGTCGGAGATCTGCGAGGAGTTGCCGGCGTGGATGACGCCGTCCTCGGCGAACGCGGGCTTGAGCTTGCCGAGCGACTCCAGGGTGCCACCGCGGCGGATTCCCTCGTCACCTTCGAGCACACCGGAGATGGGGGCCAGCTGACCGTCGAACGCACCGCGGTCGACGGCGGCGGCCGCGAGTTCGTGTGAGCGCAGGGAATATTCGTCGACGCGGGTGCGGTCGAATCCCCACTTCGCGGCGATCGTCTCCGCGCCGAGACCCTGGCTGAACTTGTCGATGCCGTAGCGGTCGAGGACGGTGGCGGGCTGGTGTTCGCCGTTGGGGGCCGAGCTGCCCATCGCGACCCGGCTCATCGACTCCACGCCACCGGCGATGACGACATCCTGCTGGCCCGAGATGACCGCGGCGGCAGCCATGCTGACGGCCTGCTGGCTCGACCCGCAGGCGCGGGTGACCGTGGTGCCGGGTACGGACTCCGGCCATCCGGCCGCGAGGATCGCGGTGCGGGCGATGTTGCCGGCCTGCTCCGACGACTGGCTGACGCAACCCCACACGACGTCGTCGACGATCGCGGGATCGACGCCGGTCCGCTCGACGAGAGCCTCGAGGACGTGGGCGGACAGGTCGGCCGGATGGATTCCGGACAGGGCTCCGCGGCGGCGTCCGATCGGGGCGCGGACGGCGTCGACGATCACTGCATCGCGCATGAGGTCTCCTAAAGATGTCGGGCAGTGGATGAGGGAGTTTCAGTTGTGGAACCGAGGACGTCCGTGAGCGGAAATCACCCGTCCTGTCGAGCCGACCACGAAGGGGTCTGGCGGACAAGTCGATTCCCGCTCACGGACGATGAGGTGCTGCCTATGAGAGAAGCGTCGCCTCAGGCGGTGAGCACCGCATGCGGACGCAGGCGTGTGCGGTCGCGCGCCGGGTTGGCGAAGATCAGCGCCAGCACGGCGCAGACCGATGCGACCAGTCCGAGGACCTGGAACGCGGTGGCGTAACCCTCGGCGGGCGTCGCCGCGGCGTCGACGATGACGCCGGTGGCGTACGGCGCGACGAGGCCGCCGATGGCCATGATCGCCAGGAAGACACCGAGGGTGCCGGCGGTCTGACGCGGCGGGCAGATCTCTGCGATCGCGGCGTTGAGCAGCGGGAACACCATGGCGGCGAAGCCATAGCCGACCGACAGGATCAGGACACACACCATCGGGGTACTGATCGACGGCAGCAGGAACAGCAGGACACCGGAGATCAGGACGCCCACCGACGGGACGACGACGCGGAGCACCCGCGGCGACGCACCCTTGGTGATCATCCGGTCGCTGGTGATCGAGCTGAGCAGCATCAGTACGAGACCGACGATCGACGGGAAGGCGAACATCGAACCGGACTGCAGCTGGCTGTAGCCCAGGCCGTCCTCGAAGTACGACGGCAGCCAGGTGAGCACCACCGAGACCAGGGCGTAGACGCTCATGACCAGCAATGCACCGGTGATGAAGGTCGGCGCGAGGAAGATCTTCACCCACGGGGTGGCCGGCTCGGCGTCGGCCGGCGAGGTCTCGCCCGTCGCCGTCTCGTCGACCTTCTTGGTCTTGCCGCTGGCGATGTAGGGGCCCGGGCGCCAGGTCGACAGCCACACCACGGCCCAGACAGCGCCGGCGGCGGCGAGCGCGAACAGCGCCCAGCGCCAGCCGAAGCTGACGGTGATGACCGTCAGGAGCGGGGCGATAGCGATCTTGGCGATCGACGCGGCACCGGCGAGCAGAGCGCCGGGCAGCGCACGACGCGCCGGCGGATGCCATGCGTACGCGGCGGTGTGCAACAGCGCCGACGTGGGTCCTTCGGACAGGCCCAGCAGGAGCCGGCTGATGAGCAGGACCGCGAAACCGGCCACCGCGATCATCGGCAACATCGCCGCCGCCCAGCACAGGCCGAGGAGGACCAGCGACCAGCGCAACGTCATCCAGCGGTTGAGCAGGCCGGCGAAGAAGCCGCCGATGGTGAAGGTGAGGAAGAACAGGCTTCCGACGAGTCCGATCTGGGACGCGCTGAGACCCAGTTCTTCGCGCAGCGGCTTGGCGATGATGCCCAGTACGGCCTTGTCGGCGTAGTTGATCACATACAGGCTGACCAGCAGCGACGTGAGACCCCATGCGGTGAGCCGGGATTCGCCGAGCGGGCCGAGGCCGCCGAAACGTCCGGGCGTCACCTCGAATTCGGTGGTGTCGGGCGCGGTGGGGGCTGCCGCGGGGTCTTTGCCGGAGCCTGATCCGGAGGCGGTCGTGACCGTCATGGGGGAACCTCTTTCAGGCGAATGGTCTGAGAATAGATGGACCGGGAATTCAGTGGGGCGGATCACATCTGCGTTCGATTGAAACTGCCGTCAATGTGAGGCACAACGTTCGCTCGGCGAACGGTCCGACTGCAGCTGCCTATGTGTCGAGGACCACAGCGCTGCGAACAGGCACCATTGGCTGGCCCTATCCGAGAGTTAGGCACGGAACAATCCGCCGCGGCTGTTCCATGACGACCATTGGCTCGCGCTATCGCACCCTTAGCGCATCGCGTCTACTTCCAAGTGTCGTGGGACGGCATGCTTGGGTACGTTGCGTCTCACATCCGCCAGCCGGTGCGACCTGCACCGCTTACTCATGGGAGAGAACCCACCACCATGACCCGCCTCGCGCAGACCCTGGGCCTCACCGAGATCCAGACGGAGATCGTCGCCAACGTGCGCTCCTTCGTCGACAAACAGATCATCCCCAATGCGCAGGAGCTCGAGCATGCGGACGAATACCCGCAGGCCATCGTCGACGGCATGGGCGAGATGGGACTGTTCGGCCTGATGATCCCCGAGGAGTACGGCGGCCTCGGTGAATCGCTGCTGACGTACGCCCTCTGCGTCGAGGAGCTGGCACGTGGCTGGATGAGCGTCTCGGGCGTCATCAACACCCACTTCATCGTCGCCTACATGCTGCGTCAGCACGGCACCGACGAGCAGAAGCAGCGGTTCCTCCCGCGAATGGCCACCGGCGAGGTCCGGGGTGCGTTCTCCATGTCCGAACCCGAACTCGGCTCCGACGTCGCGGCGATCAAGACGACCGCCAAGCGCGACGGTGACGACAGCTACGTCATCAACGGACAGAAGATGTGGCTGACCAACGGCGGATCGTCGACTCTGGTTGCGGCACTTGTCCGTACCGAGGAGGGCGAGGAGAAGCCGCACAAGAACCTGACCACCTTCCTGGTCGAGAAGCCGGCCGGCTTCGGTGAGGTGGTCCCGGGCGTGACCATCCCCCGCAAGCTGGACAAGATGGGCTACAAGGGAATCGACACCACCGAGCTCGTCTTCGACGGCTACCGCGCACCGGCCACCGACATCCTGGGCGGGGTGCCGGGCAAGGGCTTCGCGCACATGATGGACGGCGTCGAGGTCGGTCGCGTCAACGTGTCCGCGCGTGCGTGCGGAATCGCCCAGCGCGCCTTCGAACTCGGCGTCAAGTACGCCCAGCAGCGTTCCACGTTCGGCAAGCCCATCGCCGAACATCAGGCCATCGCCTTCTCGCTGGCCGAGATGGCGACCAAGGTCGAGGCCGCGCACCTGATGATGGTCAACGCCGCCCGGCTGAAGGACTCCGGGGAACGCAACGACGTCGCCGCGGGTATGGCCAAATACCTGTGCAGCGAGTACTGCGCCGAGGTCACCCAGGCGTCCTTCCGCATCCACGGTGGCTACGGCTACTCCAAGGAGTTCGAGATCGAACGCCTGATGCGTGATGCGCCCTTCCTGCTCATCGGCGAGGGCACCAGCGAGATCCAGAAGCAGATCATCTCCAGGGGACTCCTGCGCGAGTACCGCGAGCAGTAACCAATCCTTCACTTCCCCAACACTTTAGGAATCACCATGCAGCGTCGCATCTTCACCGAGGACCACGAGGCCTTCCGCAAGACGATCCGGGACTTCATCGCCAAGGAAGTCGTACCCGTCTACCACGACTGGGAGAAGCAGGGCCATCCGCCGCGCGAGTTCTACAACCGGCTCGGCGATCTCGGCGTCCTGGGCATCGAGGCCCCCGAGGAGTTCGGCGGCGGTGGCGTCACCGACTTCACCTACTCCCTGGTGATCGCCGAGGAGACCTCCGCGGCGGGCGTCACCTTCGGCAGCTACTCGGTGCACTCGAACCTGATCCTCCCCTACCTGATGGAGTACGGGACGCAGGAGCAGAAGGAGCGTTGGATCCCCGGATTCTGTTCCGGCGAGATCATGTTCGCGATCGCGATGACCGAACCCGGCACCGGCTCGGACCTCGCGAACATCGCGACCACCGCGAAGCTGTCCGAGGACGGCTCGCATTACGTGCTCGACGGCGCCAAGACCTTCATCACCGGTGGCGCGCTCGCCGACCGCATCCTCGTCGTCGCCCGCACCACCCCCTTCGATCCCGAGAATCGTCGTGCGGGACTGTCGATCCTGGTGGTCGACACCAAGTCCGAGGGGTTCTCGGTCGGCCGCAAGATCGAGAAGATCGGACTGAAGGCCTCCGACACCGCCGAACTGTCCTTCGACTCGGTGAAGGTGCCGGTCGAGGACCTCCTCGGCGAAGAGGGCGCGGGCTTCAAGTACCTGAGCCACAACCTCGCCCAGGAACGCCTCACCATCGCGATCGGGGCGTCGGCCACCGCCGCCGCGGCCGTGCAGCACGCGATCGCCTACACGAAGGAACGCGACGTCTTCGGCAAACCGGTCGCGGCCTTCCAGAACACCAAGTTCGTGCTCGCCGAGTGCTCGGCCGAGGTCGAGGCGATCCGCGCGATCGTCGACCGCGCTCTCGAGCTGCACAACGCGGGCGAGCTGACCGTCCCCGACGCCGCCCGCGCCAAGCTGTTCGCCACCGAGACCGCCGGCAAGGTCATCGACAAGTGCCTGCAGCTGCACGGCGGTTACGGTTACGTCCTCGAGTACCCGATCGCCCGCCTGTACGCCGACACCCGCGTCTCGCGCATCTACGGCGGCACCAGCGAGGTCATGAAGACGATCATCGCCAAGGATCTGGGGCTCTAGCAGGTCCGGCTTCCAGATCACGTTGCGTTTTGTCCCGCCAAACGGGGACAGGACGCAACGTGATCCGGCGGGTGCCGTAACGCCGGACCCGCCGAGTGCGAAATCAGTGCCGAGAAGCAGCACCGAAAACGCACTCCGTGCACACGCGTGATCTGCTTGCCTTAATATTCGCTGAGCAAAGCAGCGGGGTCGGGACGTGGAAAGTGCGGGGATCTTTGGTGCGGGAGTATCGGCGCGGGGTGCGCGCCCTGGCAGCGGTCTTGATCACCGCGTTCGTGACAGCACTGGTGGCCGCGACGGCATCCCCCGCGCAGGCTGCGCCCGTGCGCTACACCGGCGGCCCGTACATCGCGATGGGTGATTCGCGGGCCTCGGGCGGATTCTTCACGCCGACACCCGAGTACTTCGACGGTTGTAAGCGGTCGGCGCTCAACTATCCGAAATACGTGGCGGCGATGACGCTGCCACGGCGTTTCGTCGACACCTCGTGCGCCGGGGCGCAGTCGGCGCACCTCTATCGTGCCGCACAGCACACCTCGCGCGGGGCGAAGGCGGTCCAGCTGAACCTGGTCCCCCGCGACGCCCAGCTCATCACCGTCAGCATCGGTGGCAACGACATGCAGTGGGCCGCGATCCTCGCGCAGTGCGCGATCCGCCAGCCGCTCACGGATCGACGTTGCCGGCACAACCCGCGGCTCGAGAACGAGGTGCGGTGGCGCGTCCAGCTCATGGAGAACCGTGTCACCCCGGCGCTGCGGGCGATCCGCCAGAAGGCTCCCCGCGCGCAGATCATCGTCGTCGGTCTCGGCGGGTTCATCGGTAACAGCGGGTGCTGGCCGTTGATCCCGCTCAGCGACCCCGACGCCCGATGGATGCGTCAGGTGTTCTACCGCGCCAACGACGCTCTCCTGCGCGCGACGACCAAGGTCGGCGGCGCTTTCGTCGACGCCAATCGCGGGTCGCTCGGTCATGACCCGTGCAATCTGATCAATCCCTGGTACGAGAGCGCGTTGTCGAATCGGATCGCGCTTCCCTACCACGTCAACCAGGCGGGGGCGCTCGCGATCGCCATGATGATCAACGGCGCGATCCGCCGGTAACCCGCCCGGACCCGGTCACTAACCTGGTCGGCGTGGCTCATCTTCTCGGCGCGGAAACCCTGGCCCTGGAATACCCGACGACCAAGGTCTTCGACTCGGTGTCCCTCGGCGTCAACGAGGGCGACCGTATCGGCATCGTCGGACGCAACGGCGACGGCAAGTCGAGCCTGCTCGCCATGCTCGCCGGCCGCAAACAGCCCGACTCCGGCCGCGTCACCGTGCGTGGCGGCGTGCGTGTCGGTGTGCTCGACCAGGCCGACCACTTCGACGACGACGAGACCGTCGGGCACGCCGTCGTCGGCGACCGGCCCGAACACGAATGGGCCGGGGACCCGCGCATCCGGGATGTGATCGGCGGACTCCTCGGCGACGTCGAATGGACGGCCCCCACGGCTTCGCTGTCCGGTGGTCAGCGCCGTCGGGTGTCGCTGGCCCGGCTCCTCGCCGGCGAATACGACGTCCTCGCCCTGGACGAACCGACCAACCATCTCGACGTCGAGGCCATCACCTGGCTTGCGGATCACATCAAACGTCGTTGGCCCGCCAACGCCGGCGGACTGCTGGTCGTCACCCACGACCGGTGGTTCCTCGACGAGGTCTGCACCGTCACCTGGGAGGTCCACGATCGCATCGTGGAACCGTTCGAGGGCGGCTACGCCGCATACATCCTGCAGCGCGTCGAACGTGACCGGCAGGCCGCGACCATCGAGGCGCGCCGCCAGAACCTGGCACGCAAGGAACTCGCCTGGTTGCGCCGCGGCGCGCCCGCCCGCACCTCCAAACCCAAGTTCCGCATCGACGCGGCCAACGCCCTCATCGCCGACGTCCCACCCGTCCGCGACACCGTCGCCCTGAAGTCGCTGGCCACCGCCCGCCTCGGCAAGGATGTCGTCGATCTGATCGACGTGTCGGTCTCCTACGGCGACCGCGACGTCCTCGACGGTGTCGAATGGCGCGTGGCCCCGGGCGAACGGACCGGCATCCTCGGTGTCAACGGCGCGGGCAAATCGACCCTGCTCGGGCTCATCGCCGGCACCGTCGAGGCGACCGGCGGAAAGGTCAAGCGCGGCAAGACCGTCAAGGTCGCCACCCTCACCCAGCGGCTCGACGACCTGGACCGCTACCTCGACGACCCGGTGCGCGTGGTCATCTCACAACTGCAGACCACCTACACATTCGGTTCAGGATCGAAGGCGCAGGAACTCTCCCCGTCGCAGCTGCTCGAACGTCTCGGTTTCGACAGCGCCCAGCTCTCCACCCCGGTGCGCGACCTGTCCGGTGGTCAGAAGCGTCGTCTGCAGCTGCTGCTCATCCTGCTCGACGCCCCCAACGTGCTCATCCTCGACGAGCCGACCAACGACCTCGACACCGACATGCTCGCCGCCCTCGAGGATCTCCTGGACTCCTGGCCCGGCACCCTCATCGTCGTCTCACACGACCGGTACTTCCTCGAGCGCGTCACCGACCAGCAGTTCGCCGTGATGAACGGCAAATTGCGCCACCTACCCGGTGGCGTCGACGAGTTCCTGAAACTCCGTGCGGCACAGCAGAAGGCGACCGCGGCGACGGCTTCGGCGACCTCGTCGGGTTCCGGGGGGTCGTCGACCGCGACCACCGCCGCAATCAGCGGGGCCGAACTGCGGGCCGCGAACAAGGAGCTGGCGTCGCTGGAACGCCGGATCGACAAGCTGCACAGCAAGATCGACGAGGCACGCACCGCCCTCGCCGACCACGACCAGGCCGACTACCAGGGCCTGGCCGCCGAAACCGAACACATCCGGGAGATGGAGTCCGAACTCGCCGAACTCGAGGAGCGCTGGATGGAGCTCGGTGAGGCCATCGAGTGACCTACCGCGCGAACGCCTCCCGGATGGCGGTCATGACGTCGGGTAGCGAGCCGTCGACGACGCTGCTGTGGTCGGCGCGCGCGTAGGTCTTCAGGTCGACGTCGGTGCCGTCGCGGCTCATCGCCGACCGCAGTGAACGGCTCAGTGGATACGGCAGCACCGGGTCGAGGAGTCCGTGCGCGATGGTCACCTTCGCCGGGTAGCCGGCGGTCGGAACCTCGGCGTAGGCCCGCAGGGCGTCGCGAAACTTCTGGTCCTTCGTGAACGACGATGCGACAAGCGATCCCGGCGACACCGACCGCAGCGCGTCGACGACGTCACCGTTGCAGCGGGCGCGCGACCGGTCCAGGAACCGCTTGCCGCTGTCGGTGAGGAAGTCCCCGACCCCGAGTTCGGGCTGCGAATGGTCCAGACCTGCCAGGGTGTAGAGAAACGGGGCGCTCAGAACGTTGAGGGTGCCGAGTCCGGGTACGCGCGGTCCGAAGAGACCGAACAGGTTCTCCAACGACGACACCGGAGCGATCGCGACCGCCCCCTTGACCGGCAATTCCGGAGCGTACGACGGTGCGCGGTGCGCCGCATGCAGTGCCGCGTGTCCGCCCTGGGAATGCCCGACCGACACCCAGGAGCCACCGAGGGCGGCGTCGACCGACCGGGCCGCGCGGATCATGTCGATGACCGAGTACGCCGCGGCCGCGCCGCCGAGATAGTCGGTCTCCCCGGCGGATCCGAGTCCGGCGTAGTCGGTGGCCGTCACCGCGTAGCCGGCTTCCAGCGCGGCCCGCACGGGTGCTTCGACCCCGTCACCCAACCGGTGCTTCGTGGGTGCGCACTCGTCGGCGATACCGACGGTCCCATGCGCCCAGGACACCACCGGCCATCCGCCGGGCGGCGGTGTGCCGCGCGGGACCCAGTAGACGCCGCTCGCCATCGCCGGGCGTCCACGCTGGTCCCGCGTGGCATAGGTCAGCCGGGTACCGGCGGCCGCGGCCGACGGTAGCTGGGCGTCGGGAACGTCGCGGGTGGTGAACACGAATCCGTTGTCGGGGGCCGCGGCCGTCGACGGCGGCGTCGACGTGAGCGACCCGATACCGACGAGCACGGCGACGGCGGATGTCAGCACGGCGGTCAGTGGTCTGCGGAGCACCCGCACAACTGTAATGACCTCCGAGAAATGCGAGGTCAGCGCAACGCGATGGTTTCAGTCGGTGCCCAGGATGCGGGTTCCCGGTGCGGGGCCGCTCGCGGTGCGGACCGCACGGGCTACACCGGCTCCCGACAGTTCGGCGGCCACGTTCACCGCGGACTGCTCGTCCGCGCACAGGAACGCACACGTCGGACCCGACCCCGACACGATCCCCTTGAGGGCTCCCGCATCCACCCCGGCCCGGAGGGTGCGGCGCAGCGTCGGCTGCAGGCTGAGGGCGGCGGGCTGGAGGTCGTTGTGCAGCAACGGCGCCACCGCGCGGGGGTTGCCCGACGCGAGCGCCTGCATGAGATCGTCGGGGCGACGCAGGAAGTCGCTGTCGTCATCGGTCTCGTCGGAACGACTCTCCCGCAGTCGGTCCAGTTCCCGGTACACCGCCGGCGTCGACAGGCCTTCTCGCGCAAGGGCGAGCACCCAGTGGAACTCGCCGCGGGAGAGCACCTGCATCAGCTGCTCACCGCGTCCGGTGCCCAGCGCGGTGTTGCCGTGGAGCGCGAACGGGACGTCGCTCCCGAGGTCGGCGGCGATCTCGGCGAGCTCGTCACGCGTGATGTCGAGCTTCCACAGATGCGCGAGCGCCACGAGTGCGCCGGCGGCGTCGGCGCTGCCGCCGGCCATGCCGCCGGCGACCGGGATCGTCTTCTCGATCTCGATGGCGACGTGTGCCGAACGGTCCGCCCACTCGGCCAGCGCTTGCGCCGCGCGGGCCGCGAGATTGGAGGCGTCGGCGGGCACCGAACCGGCGCCCTCACCGCGCACGGCGACGGTCAGCTCGTGGGCGCGCGCGACCCGGACGTCGTCGTGCAGCGAGAGCGCCTGGAAGACGGTGACCAGATCGTGGTATCCGTCAGCCCGGCGCGGGCCCACACCCAGGTGGAGGTTCACCTTCGACGGGGCACGCGCGGTGACGGAATCGGTTACCACCGACAGCGACGTTCGCGACACAGTGATTCAGACTAGTCGGCCGCTTCGCATATGCGCTCAGGGCCGCCACCCGCGGCGCGACAGTTCGCCCACGTGGTCGACGACGAGTACCGCCCCCGCGTCGCGTAACTCGGCTTCGGCGAAACCACCGGACCGGACCGCGACGCACTCGGCGGGAAGCCGATGCGCGGACGCGACGTCCCACACCGTGTCTCCGACGACGACCGCCCGGCCACCCCCCGCCTGCGTCAGGGCGACCTCCAGAATGTCGGGTGCCGGCTTCGAATCGTCCGCGTCGTCCGACGAGGTGACCGCGGCCAGGTCGTCGTGACCGAAACCCAGCACTTTCAGTGCGGCGTCGGTGAATTCGGCCTTGCCCGACGATGCGAGCGCCACCCGGTATCCCGCGTCGAGCAGACCTCGGACGAAGTCGACGGCCCCGGGCAACGGCCGCAGGTCGGGCACCAGTTCGCGGTAGTGACCCTCCCAGTCGTCGCGGAGGGTGTCGCCCAGCGACTCCTCGACCTCGTCGCCGCAGATCTCGCCGACGAGCCGGTCGCCGCCCATTCCGATGGCACGGTGGACCTTCCACCACTGCGGGGTGAGGTCGTGCGCGGTGAAGGCCCGCATCCAGGCGAGTGCGTGGAGATAGGTCGAGTCGATCAGGGTCCCGTCGACGTCGAGCAAAACGGTGTCGACTGAAGCTCCAGCGTCTGCGTCGGGCATCTGCACCTTCTTTCCTGGTCGGTTGACGCGTGGTGAGGCGGTCCGTTTACCCGAACGGCTCGCTGGCTACACCGAAGCGACCGATCCCGGCCCACGAAAGACGTGCAGAGGAGTTCTGATGACACCCCGATTCGGGTACACCTTGATGACCGAGCAGGCCGGCCCCAAGGATCTGGTCCGCTACGCCATCGGCGCCGAGGGCGCCGGCTTCGACTTCGAGGTGTGCAGCGACCATTACTTCCCGTGGCTGTCCGCCCAGGGCCACGCCCCCTACGCGTGGTCGGTCCTGGGTGCGGTGGCACACGCGACCGAGCGCGTCGAGCTGATGACCTACGTGACCTGCCCGACGATCCGCTATCACCCGGCCGTCATCGCGCAGAAGGCCGCGACCCTGCAGATCCTCGCCGACGGTCGCTTCACACTCGGACTGGGTTCGGGCGAGAACCTCAACGAGCACGTCGTCGGCATGGGCTGGCCTGCGGTCGCCGATCGCCAGGACATGCTCGCCGAGGCCATCGAGATCATCCGCACATTGCACACCGGCGAACTCGTCGACTTCCGCGGCGAGTTCTTCCAGGTCGACGCCGCGCGCGTCTGGGATCTCCCCGACCAGCCGGTGCCGATCGGCGTCGCCGTGGCCGGCGAATCCGGTATCGACACGTTCGGCCCACTGGCCGATCATCTGATCGCCGTGGAACCCGACCCGGACCTGATCTCGGCGTGGAACGCCCAGGCCGCCACCTCGACGATCGACGGCAAGGGCACCCGCGCCATCGGTCAGATCCCGATCAGCTGGGGCCCCGACCGCGATGCCGCCGTCGAACGTGCCCACGACCAGTTCCGCTGGTTCGCCGGCGGCTGGGATGTCAACGCCGATCTCCGGACCACCGCGGGCTTCGCCGCCGCGACCCAGTACGTCACCCCGGACGATGTCGCGGGCAACATCCCGTGCGGCCCCGACCTCGATCAGATCGTCGAGGCCGTGAAACCGTTCTGGGAGGCCGGATTCACCGACATCGCGCTCGTGCAGATCGGCGGCGAGACGCAGGACGAATTCCTGCGCGACGCCGCACCGGAGCTGCTGGATGAGCTGCGGGCGGCGTCGAGCTGAGAATGTCGCACTGAAATCCCGGGCGGCCCAGCGGTTCCGATCAGACGGTGCGGGCCAGCCGCACGAAGTCGTCGACGTCGAGTTTCTCGCCACGGATACCCGGGTCGATACCGGCGGCGCGCAACCGTCGTTCGGCCTCCGCCGGGGAGCCCGCCCAGCCGGCCAGTGCCGACCGCATCGTCTTGCGGCGCTGGGCGAATGCTGCGTCGATCGCGGCGAACACCGCCTGCCGGAACTCCGGGTCGGCGGGGTGGTCGTCGGTGCGCTCGATGCGCACGAGACCGGACTCGACCTTGGGTTCGGGCCAGAACACGTTGCGCCCCACCGCACCTGCTCGACTCACTCGGCCGTGGTACCGGGCCTTCACACTCGGCACACCGTAGGTGCGGCTACCGGGCGGGGCGGCGAGCCGGTCGGCCACCTCTGCCTGGACCATCACCAGGGCGGTCGTGATCTCGGGGAACAGCCCGAGCAGATGCAGCAGTACCGGAACCGACACGTTGTACGGGAGATTGGCGACGAGCGCGGTCGGCACGACGGGCAGGTCGTCACGGGTGATCTGCAGCGCGTCGGCGAGCACGACGTCGAAGTCGCCGCTCCGTGCTGGCGCGTACTCGGCGACCGTCTGCGGAATCCGTTGCGCAAGAACCGGATCGATCTCGACTGCGACGACCCGGCCGGCGGTCCCGAGCAGCGCGAGGGTCAGCGACCCCAGGCCGGGCCCGACCTCCAGGACCACATCGTCGGCGCCGACCCCGGAAGCCGCGACGATGCGTCGGACGGTGTTGGCGTCGTGGACGAAGTTCTGTCCGAGAGTCTTGGTCGGCCGGACACCGACTTCGGCGGCGAGTTCGCGGATCTGCGCGGGTCCGAGGAGCCGCGGTGCGTCGCCTGGCGGGTCGTCGATCAGCGCAGGCCCAACTTGGACGAGCACGACGGCCATGCGCCCCAACCCTGGACGGCCTGGGTCTTCGAGGCGACCGCGATCTGCTCTTCGCGGGTGGCGAGGTCCGCGCGCGGCGCGAACTCGAGTCCGCCCCATCGTTCCCACGTGTTCTTGTCGAACTGGACACCGCCGTAGAAACCGTTGCCGGTGTTGATGGCCCAGTTGCCGGTGGCCTCGCACTGGGCGAGGGCGTCCCACACCGAGCCCGGCGGCACGAACGGCGCGCCCGGCTTGGTGCCGATCCGGACGGTGGCGGCAACCGGCTCGGTGAGCACGTCACTCGTCAGCTTGTCGCGCTTGACCACCTTGCCGTTCACGGTGGTGACCTTATACGTCACGCGCGCCTCACCGGGAGTGCCCTTCTTCTCGACGACCTTGCGGTCACGGACGAGTGTCGGGTCTTCCTTCTTGATCTCCGGCGGGGCGACCGGCTCGTTGACGGTGACGTCCTCGGTCTTGATGCGCGTGACGATGACCTTCAGGTCGGGGGTGACCTCGGTGTCGGCGGCGGGGACGACCTTGTCCTCGGGCCCTAGGGGCGTTCCGAGGGCCTCGAGCAGTTCGCCGACGGTGTGGGCCGCGACCGTCGGCCGCTTCTTGGCCGGGCCGTCGACGAGGTTCACCGGCTTGGGGAGCGCGACATCGATCTCGCCGCCGTCGACCGGCAGCTTGTCGGTGGCGAAGTCCGCCTGCTCGGCGGCATGCGTCAGTCCGCGTTCGGAGAGGAGCTGGTCCACGGTCGAGGCGTTGGTGATGACCGTCTCGCGCTTGCCCTCGACGTCGAGGGTCAGCTTCTTCAGACGGTTCACCGTGATGGTCTGCCCCTCGCCGAAACCGGAGTCGAGCGACGGGCTCACCTTGTCACCCCCGGCCGGTGCGAGGCCCTCGGATTCGAGCAGGCTCTCCACGGACATCGCCATCGTGGACACCTGACGGGTCTTGCCGTCGACATCGATGGTCACGGCCTTGTGCATCGCGACACCCATGACACCACCGGCGGCGACGGTCGCGCAGACGGCTCCGACGGCCAGGCGGGCACGCAGGGAATCGGACCCGTTGATCTTCGAGAAGACCGACTTGGGTGACACTGAAGGAGGCAGAGAAGGCAAGGCACAACAATCTGGTCGGCAACAGGGCGCCGCCGCGACCAGAAGACCCATCCGCACTCCGGGATGCATACGCACCTCGTCGTGAACCGCTGGTAGCCGGATGTAATCGCTCTGGCCGAGCGGGATCACAGTACGATAACGAACCGGCCAGATTATGGCAAAGGGATGTTGTAGGCGCGCCGCGCATTGGCGCCTAACAATCGCGCCATCTGCTCCTCGGACACCCCCCTGACCTCGGCGATCGCCCGTGCGGTGTACGGCAGGCAGTACGACTGATTCGGCTGGCCACGGTACGGATGCGGGGTCAGGAAAGGGGCGTCGGTCTCCACCAGGATCTGTTCGTCGGGCACCAGCTCCGCCGCGACCCGCAACTCCTCGGCATTGGCGAAGCTCACAGTTCCGGCAAAACTGAGGAAGTACCCACGGTCGACACACTCTCGGGCAACATTCCGGTCACCGGAGAAGCAATGCATGATCACGGTCTCCGGGGCGTCCTCGGCGGCCAGGATGTCGAGCAGATCCCGGTCGGCCTCGCGGTTGTGGATCATCAGCGGCTTACCGACCCGCCGGGCGAGATCGATGTGCCAGCGGAACGTCTCGTGCTGAACCGCCGGCGACGCGCAGTCGTCGGACTTGCCGGGCCAGTAGTAGTCGAGGCCCGTCTCACCCACCGCGACGACCCGCGGGTGACGGATCATCCGCTCGAGTTCGGCGGCCGTGTCGTCGTCGAGATCGCCCGCATGCATCGGATGCAGCGCGACAGCCGCGTAGACCCGGTCGTCCCATTCCGCCGCCGCGACCGCCCAGCGGGCATCGACCATGTCGTCGGCGACCGTCACCACCTGATCGACCCCGACCGCCTGCGCACGGTCGAGGATGGCGTGTACCGACTCGGCGTCCCGGCCACCGCAGGCCGCCAGGTGGGTGTGGGCGTCCACGAGACCCGGCAGCGGAGCCGGATCGGGCGGCGGCTCGCGCCGACGACGCTTCTTGGCCGCCTTGTTGCTCAGGGTCTCCGACCCGGCGTTCCCGAGGGTCTCCGACTCGGCGTTCCCGAGGGTCTCCGACCCGGCAGCGTCGCTCATGGCAAACACCCTGACACAGACCGGCGACACCACGCGCCCGGCTACAGCGCGACTGTGCCCTCGATCACGGTCGCGGTGTCGCCACCCACCCAGATGTCGTCACCGTCGTCGTGAATGTGGACGCGGCCGGCCCGTCCGATGGCCGCACCCTGCGCGGCGACATAACTCTCCGGCGCCTGTCCGGTCGCCCGGAGCCAGGTCGCGATCCCCGCGTTGAGGCTGCCGGTCACCGGATCCTCGGGTACACCGATACCCGGGACGAACGCCCGGACCTCGGCGAAGACATCTCCCGATCCGTAGAGCCCGAGCAAGCCGACCTTGTGGTCGCCGAGCGCGGGGATGTCGGGACGGACCTCGAGCACCCGCTCCCCCGAGCCCACCTGGATCACCATCCACTCCGGACCGTTGTCGACCCACTCCGCGGCGCGAACCTCATCCCGGTCGACGCCGAGAGCAGCAATGACCTCATCGACGACGCCGGGGTCCACCGGACCCGACCGGCGCAACGGCGGTGCCGCGAAGGAGAGTCGCGGACCCGACCGCCGGATCCGGACCAGCCCGACGCCGCATTCCTGCACGACGTCCTCCCCCTTCGGTCGCCCGCCTGAGGTCAGCCACGCGTGCGCCGATCCCAGAGTCGGGTGGCCGGCGAACGGCAATTCCCCGTCGGGGGTGAAGATCCGCAGCCTGTAGTCGGCCGCCGGATCGGTGGGCGGTAGCACGAACGTGGTCTCGGACAGGTTGGTCCAGCGGGCGAAGGCGGCCATCCGATCCTCTGCGATGGGAGCGCCGGGACCACCCCCGTCGACGACGACCGCCACGGGGTTGCCCTCGGTACCGGTGGACGAGAACACATCGACCTGAGCGAAACGACGAGTCATCGCGCCATCGTCTCATCGGGGCGCGGACGTCGGCCACCGCGTTGTCACAGGGCAATCCGACACCGCACTCGGGTCGACTTCTCCGCGACCAGGAGAGACACATCAGAAAATTCGTCTCGTTTGATTTCATATATAAAACCGGATAGCTTCCTATGCGACGCGGGTCACAGTCGGCGATCGAGCGTCGGGATGTCACCGCGATGACAGGGGGACCAATGGCGTTCGAGCTGCCCGCCTCCCGGGGGCCGCTGCGCGACCTGGCCAACGAGGCCGGTCACACACTCGGGTTCGCGCTGCAGGCCATCGGAGCACTGGTGGTTGCGACGTTCCGCCGACGCCTGTCCATCGCCGAGACCCTGAACCAGACCGTCTTCATCGGCCGCGTCAGCACCGGACCGTCACTCCTGCTGATGATCCCGGTGGGCGTGTTCATCGCCGTCTCGGTCGGCGAACTCGCCGGACGCATCGGCGCCGGCGGCTACTCGGGCGCGGTCGTCGCGTTCATCATCGTCGGCCAGGCCTCCGCCCTCGTGTCGGCACTGATGATGGCCGGTGTCGCCGGCTCGGCCATCTGCACCGATCTCGGATCGCGCAAGATCCGTGAAGAGGTCGACGCCATGGAGGTCATGGGGCTCAACGTGATCGAGCGCCTCGTCGCACCCCGGCTCCTCGCCGCGATCATCGTCTCGCTGGTGCTGTGCTCACTCATCACGGTCACCGGCGTCGGAGCCTGCTACCTCTACCACATCTACGTCCAGCACCTGCCCGCCGGCGCGTTCATGGCGACCTTCAGCCAGTACGGCCGGTTCTCGGACTTCGTGATGGCACTCGTGAAGGCGGCCATGTTCGCGTTGCTGTCCACGATTGTGGCCTGCTTCAAGGGATTACACGCACGAGGCGGCCCACGAGGGGTGGCCGACGCGGTGAACGAGGCAGTGGTGATCGCGTTCGCGCTCGTGTTCGTCTTCAACACGATCCTGTCCCAGCTCTACACCGTGATGGTGCCGGCCGTGGGGGCGTACTGATGGTGGTCTCCGCAGACGTGACAGTGCGTACCGAACGCCGGCTCGGGCGTCGAGTCTAGCAGACGGTCTCCGGCATCGTCCGGGCCGGTGAGTTCGTCACCTTCATCGTGCGTGCGATCGCCGCGATCCCGTTCACCCTCGTGCACTACCGCAAGCACGTGCTCAACCAGATCGCCGAGGTGACCTTCGGGTCGAAATCCCTTCTCTCCGGCGGAGGAACGCTCGGCATCGTGCTGGCCATGTCACTGGCGGCGGCGATGATGCTCGGCGTCGAGACCTACCGCGGACTGCAGCTGGTCGGCATGACCTCGCTGTCGGGCATGCTCTCGGCGATCGCCAACACCCGCGAACTCGCGCCCGTCGTCGTCGGAATCGCGTTGGCCGCCAAGGTCGGAACCGGATTCACCGCCCAGGTCGGCGCGATGCGCATCTCCGACGAGATCGCCGCGCTCGACTCGATGGCGATCCGGTCGATCCCCTTCCTCGCCACGACCCGCATGATCGCGGCGATGGTGTGCATCCTGCCGATCTACATGATCGGCCTGCTCGCGAGCTACATCGCGACGCGTCTCGTCGTGGTCTGGTTCAACGGCGAATCCTCGGGCACCTTCGACTACTTCTTCCATCTCGCACTCACGCCGACCGACCTGCTCTACTCCGCGATCAAGGCGATCGTCTTCGCCGGTATCGTCGCGCTGGTCCACTGCTCCTACGGGTACTTCGCCTCCGGCGGACCCGAAGGCGTCGGCCAGGCGGCCGGACGCGCACTCCGCACGTCGATCCTGGCCATCGGGATCTTCGACGTGATCTTCACTTTCGGGTTGTGGGGCCTGGTCCCCGAGATCCCGGGAATGGGGATCTGACGTGTCGACCATGTTGCCGGGCAACCCGGTCTCCCGATTCGGTTACATCCTCCGCGCCCTGATCGCGGGCGCCCTCATCACTGCCTTCGCGCTGTGGATGGTGGCCCGCAGCGCCGGCACCCTCACCAGCGATCCCGAGGTGTTCGCCGAGGTGCCGGTCGAAGCGGGCCTCATCACCACCGGCGCGCCGGTCCGCTATCACGGCGTCACGGTCGGCGAGATCAGCGGCATCGACCCGGGCACCGTCTCGTCACAGGTGAGGATCTCCATCGACGGCGCCGCCATCGACGCGATCCCGTCCACCGTCACCATGCGTGTCCTGCCGCGAACCTTCTTCGGCGACATCTACGTTCAGCTGACCGAACCGGAGCCCGCGGCGGGGGCCGCACCGCTGTCCGACGGTGACGAGATCCGGATCGACACGTCGGCCGAGGCCACGAACCTCTACAGCATCTACACCAAACTCGCCGACGTCCTCGCCGAGGTCCAGCCCGAGAAGATGAACATCGCGCTCTCCGCGGTGGCCACCGCGATCGGCGACCGTGGCGGCGACCTCGGCGTCATGATCGACGACTGGTGGCAGGCGTCGCGCACACTCGAGACGACCGTCAACCAGTTCATCGACGCCACACCGAAATTCCGCGCCGTGATGGAGAGTCTCAAACGCTCCACCCCGGCGATCACCGAGACGCTCGCCAACACGACCAGCATCTCCCGCGGCATCCTCGAGAACCAGGACGACCTCGCATCGTTCTTCACCGCCGCCTCCGGTTTCGCCGGCGCGGTCGACCCGTTCCTCGCCGCCCAGCGCAACAACATCATCACCGTGCTCGACTCCACCGGCACCATCCTCTCGACCGTCGCGGAGAACCCGTCGGGTGTCAGCAAGACGCTCGCCGAGGCCAAGAAGTTCGGTGCCGCCGGCGCGATGCTGTTCTCGAGCGGCCGTTTCGACATCACCGCGGTTCCCACGTTCTCGCAGCCGATGCCGTACACGGCCGCCGACTGCCCGACCTACGGATCGCTGCGCGGCTCGCAGTGCTTCGGCAAGGGAACCGGCATGGGCACCGGACCGGTCCGTCCACCGGGCGCGCCCAACCCGAAGGTGCTCTCCCCTCGTGAACCCAACTACGCCCCTTCCGGTTTCGTCGGTCCCCCGGTCATCGACGGGACGCGTGAGGCCCCGACGCTGAGCCGCCTGGAGTCCGAACTCGGTGCGACCCCGGCGAAGAGCACGGGACCCAACCCCGCCACCACGCTGATGCTCGGCCCGATGGTTCGTGGCCACGAGGTGAAGGTGTCATGACCACTCTCTCGCTGAAGACGATCCTGAAAGCCGGGTCGTTCGTCCTCATCGGCATCATCGCCGCGGTGCTCGTCAGCAACACGCTGCGTGTCCCGGTGCACGGGTCCACGACGACCTTTCACATCCAGTTCACCGACGCCGAGGGTCTGGTCGAGGGCAACCCGGTGACCATGTCCGGTGTGCGGGTGGGCCGCGTCGAGTCGGTCGCCTTCCAGCCGCAGGACGACGGTTCGGCCCTGGCCGACGTCGCCGTCTCGATCTCCGACGACCATCAGCTACCGCTGCAGGTTCACGCGGCGATCCGTTACGGGGACATGCTCGGTGCCCGCTACATCGCGCTGACCGACAGCGGTGCGGACGGAACCGCGCGCGACGGCACGAGGATCCCCGTCGAGGGAACGTCACCGCCGGTGAACCTCACCGCCCTGATGAACGGTTTCGAGCCGCTGTTCTCCGCGCTCGACGCCAACCAGGTCAACGATCTCGCACGTGGCTTCGTCGACACCTTCGAGGGACGTTCGGGTTCGGTGCAGACACTGCTCGGCCAGATCGCGTCGATGGGCAACAACCTCTCGGCGAACAGTGCGGTCTTCGCCCGGCTGGTGAGCAACCTCAACGTGCTGATGGGCACCGTCGATCGGCACAACCCGCAGCTGAACGAGCTCTTCCACGGATTGTCCGACCTCACCTCGGCGGTGGTCGGCGACAACGGCCAGCTCGCCACACTCCTCGAGAGCGGGGACCGCGCCGTGTCGGCGCTCGCCGACATGATGACCGTCGCGGGCGACGACTTCCGGAAGTCGATGGTCGGACTCGAACAGGTCACGGCCAGTTGGGTTCCGAACACGCCGGCCTTCACCCAATTCCTGGACCGGCTTCCGGTGATGGCCGAGGAGATCAACAAGAGCGGACGATACGGGGGATTCATGATGCTCTACCTCTGCAACTTCACCTTGGGCGCCGTCGGCCTCGACGCCAACATCTTCGGCCCGCTCCACTCCCCGGTCTGCATGTGAGACAAGCCATGTCAGCTCCCAGCAAGGTAGGAACCTAAGTCCGTGTTTCTGGTCAGGCTCATCGACGTCTTCGTCGGCATCTTGGAGTTCGTCTTCAAGTCCGACAAGCGCGCACAGGGTGCGTCACCCGCGGTCCTCGGCACGGCGGGCATCATCACCCTGGTCGCGCTGATGCTGATCGCGATCGGCATCCCCCAGCTGAGTTACTTCACCCGCACCAGCCCGTACACCGCAGAACTCGCCAACGCGTCAGGGCTGACGACGGCCGATCCGGTGCTGGTGGCGGGTGTCCCGGCCGGCCGGATCGAGTCGGTCGATCTCGCCGGTGACCGCGTACGTGTGGGTTTCCGGCTCGACAACGGTCAACCGCTGGGCAACCAGACGCGCGCATCGGTCCGGCTCCGGACGGTCCTGGGCAAGCGCTACCTCGAGATCGTCCCGGGCGGATCGGGAAAGGTCGGTCCCGACAACACGATTCCGCTCGACCGCACCACGGTGCCCTACAGCCTCGACGACATCTCCGGCGCCGCGGTCACCGCCTCGCGTGACATCGACGAAGAGGCCGTGCGCGCGATGTTCGTGACCATGAAGGAGATCATGCCCCGCACCTCGACCCTGGATGCCTCGATGAAGGGGGCGACGGGCGCGATGGCCGCCATCACGGGAACGGGCACGCAGCTCGACCAGCTGCTCGCCATCTCCAAGCGGGTCGCCGAAGTGACCGTGCAGCAGAGCGATTCGATCTCGAGCGCGATGTCCAGCACGCAGGCGATCGTGCAGACCCTCGTCGTCCGGCGCGTCCTGCTGACCCGTCTGACCGACAACCTCCGCACCGTGCTCGACCAGATGGCCACGACCTTCCCGAAGGTCCCGATGGGCCAGCTGGTCACCAACATCGAGTCGGTGACCAAGACACTGCGGGACAACGTGTCGTCGATCGACCGGATCCTGACGCAGCTGCCGCCGGCCATGCGCACGATCACCGATGCGACCGGCAACGGCAACTGGACCGACGTGGTGTCGCCGAGCGCGGTCATCCCCGACGGGATGCTCTGTGTCCTCGGCGTGATGCAGGGGTGCCGCTGATGACTTTCCGCCAGGTACGTGAGGTCCGCCCGCGCAAGCGCTACGGCGGCAAGATCTTCACCGCACTGCTTCTCGTGGTCGCGATCATCGTGGGCACGTGGTACGTCTTCGGCCGCGATCCGCAGATCCGCACCGTCCACGCCGATTTCGCGTTCGTCAACGGTCTGTACGAGGGGTCCAAGGTCACCGTCCTGGGTGTTCCGGTCGGACGTATCGAGAACGTCGAGCCCGCCGGGGACCATGTCAAGGTCACCGTGACCATGCCGGGGGACATCGATCTCCCCGCCGACGTCTCGGCCTACGTGCTCAACCCGTCGGTGATCAGCGACCGTCACCTCGAACTCGGACCGGCCTACACCGGTGGGCCGCAGCTGCCCGACGGCGCGACCATCCCGATCGAGCGCACCCACTCCCCGATCAGCTTCGACCAGCTCCTCGACAGCATCAGCGTGCTGACGAAGATCATGGGTCCCGCCGACGCCGCGCCCGGCGCGCCGGAAGATCCCAACGACATGGGTGCACTGCTCGCCGCCACCGCCAAGTCGTGGGACGGCCGCGGCACCGGTTTCGGGACGACGATGTCCGGGCTCGCCTCGGCGTCGGGGATCTTCGGCGCCCGCACCGAGGACCTGCAGGATCTCATCGACAGTCTCAACACGCTGATGCAGACCTTCCACGCCAAGCAGGTCTCGCTCGACGGCCTCATCGAGTCGATGGGTCTGCTGAGCAGCCAGTGGGCGTCGTCCAACCAGGACATCGCCGGGCCCGTCAACGATCTCAAGGTCGTCTTCGACCAGATCAACGACTTCGTCCTCGCCCACGGCAACGACGTCGGCGTCGTCGCGGAGAACCTGAAGGTCCTCGGTGACACCCTGGTCGACAACAAGGCCGGACTCGCCGAGTTCATGGACCTCGCGCCGCTGATGATGCAGAACCTGTCGAGCACGATCGGCCCCGACCGTCGCGGCCGTATCCGCCTGAACGTCTCGACCACGCTCACCCAGTTCAAGACGCTCAAGCCGCTGTGCGACCAGTTCCCGATGCCGCTGTGCACCGGCGCCGGACTCACCAACCCGATCTCGTTCCCGATCAGCGCGTCCGACCCGCTGGGCATCGTCTCGGCGATCACCGGCGGCAAGCTCCCCCCGAAGGGAGGGAACTGATGACTGTGCGTGCCAAGAAGATCCGGGTCACCACCGCGGCGATCGCGGTGACCGTCGGCCTGTCGGGCTGCTCGGTCGGACTGCAGGACCTGCCGCTCGGTGCCGGCGGCCGCAACTCCTTCGACGTGACCGCCGAACTCATCACCGCCGACGGCCTGGTGTCGGGCGCCGACGTCCGGCACGGCCAGCAGATCGTCGGACGGTTCACCGACATGCGCCTGGAGGAACGGCATGCCGTGATCACCATGACGATCTCCGACAGCACCGACCTGCCGGCCAACACGGCACTCGAGGTCGAACTGCCGTCGGCGCTCGGAACGCCGTTCGTCCGCCTGTCCGAGCCCGCGGACCCGCAGGGCCGGCTCACCGAGGGGTCGCATCTCAGCCTCTCCGACACCGGTGTCGGACCGCAGATCGAGAGCACACTCGCCGCGCTCGGCAACATCCTCGGCGGCAGTGGCGTCAGCCAGCTCCAGTCGGTGATGTCGAGTCTCAACACCGCCTTCGAGAACCGCTCCGACAAGGTCGGCGACCTGATCGACACTCTCAACCGGCTGCTCGCCCGGTCGTCGAGGTACACCGACGACTTCAACGCGGCGATGGCGGCGGCCGCGGATGTCAGCGAGCTCCTCGTCGCGCAGCAGCAGACCGTCGACGACTTCCTCGGTCAGGTCCCGCAGGCGGTCACCGTGCTCGCCGCACAGCGGGATCAGATCGCGAAGCTGATGTCGCAGACCACGCGACTGGCGACCAACGTCGCGGCGATCACGCGCGGCCGTCAGGAGACGCTCGACCATCTCGTCGGTGACGCCGAACAGATGGTGAAGTCCTTGTCCGCGTTCAACACCGAGGTCGGCTCGACCCTGGACAACGTGAACGCGTTCATGACGAACTTCGACCGCGCGATCCGGGGCGACTACCTCGTCTTCGACGGTTCGCTCGACATCCCGGGCGGCATCGACAAGATCCTCACCGGCGGTGTTCTGCTCGCAGGTCAGCCGCTCCCGACACCTGACGATCTCCGCAACGTGCTCTCCGGTGGTCTGGCGAGCAAGCCGGAGAAGAAGGCGGCGCCGGCCACGAAAACCCCACCAAGGACGACCTCTCAGACACCCAGCCCACGCCCAGGAGCCCCGCGATGACCACCAAGGCGAAGACCCGGCGCCTTCGGATGCCGCAGGCGCGCACGGGGATGCTGCAGTTCCTGATCTTCCTCGCCCTGTCGGCGATCGTGATCCCCTACGGCATCAACTTCATCGCCGGGCCAGAGGGATTCGGCGACAAGCTCGTGCTGACGGCCAGGATGGACGACGCGTTCGGCCTCAGTGCCGGCACCGGCGTCACGCTCCGCGGGGTCGACATCGGCACGGTCCGATCCGTCGAACTCGATCCGGCCGGTGGCGCCGCGGACATCGAACTGGTCGTGCGCGGGGACACCCGCATCCCCGCCGACTCCTACATGCAGGTGACGATGGCCTCGATGGCCGGCATCCAGAGCGTCGACATCATCCCGTCCGACAACGACGCCCCGTACCTGAAGTCCGGCGACACGATCGCCGCGCCGGCCGACAAACAGCCCAAGCAGATGGACGCCATCATCGGCGACGCCGCGTCGGTGCTGCGCAGCATCGGCAGCGGCAACCTCACCACGTTGGGCAACGAGTTCTACGCGGCCTTCGACCACGACGAGAAGGCCCTCGCCTCGATCGTCTCGAACGGAACCGCGCTCGCCGGGCTGGTCAACCGCAATGCGCCGATCCTGCAGGGACTCTTCGACGAATGGCTGCAGGTGCTGTCCGCGATGAGCAACACCACCACGGCCTTCGAAGCCGGCATGCGCAGCGCCGCGACGTTCACCGACCAGCTCGACGCCAACCAACCGGTGTTCGTCTACCTGCTCGACAAGTCACCCGAATCGCTGACCCGCACACAGGCGCTGTTCGACAAGTACCGCGGCACCTTCGGCGGGGTGATGGCGAATCTCGCGGTGGTGGAACCGATCATCTCCGACCACGACCAGTCACTCGCCGTCGGCCTGGAGACGATTCCCCCAGGGTCTGCTGGACCTGCGTTCGATCGTGAAGAACGGGCGCGCCGACTTCGCGCTCATCGGCACCCAGGGACCGGTCTGCATGTTCTACGACCAGCCCCGCTACCCGGTCGGCGATCTCAACACCCCCGCACCGAATCTCGCGCGCTTCTGCCCGGCCGGCAACGGCTACGGACAACGCGGCGCGGTGAACGCCCCACGGCCGAACGACCTGGGCACGAGCACCTGGACATCCCCCGGCGGTGTCTCCGGACCACCGGCCGTCGCCGATCCACTACTCATCCCGAACGGCGTGGAGCTGCTGCAGTGGTGGCAAGAACTTCTGGAAAGGGCACGAAATGGCAACTGACACAACGACTCGCTCCGCGGCGACAGGCACCAACACCGCAGATGCCGACGAGACCGCGGACGTCTCCTCGACAGGAACCACATCCGCTGCGCGCACCGCTCCCCTGACCCGGAAGCGGGCCGGCCGGAGCACGATCGTCACCGGTGTACTCACGTCCCTGCTGCTGGGCGCGACCGCCCTCGCCGGGTTCTTCGGATACCAGTACGCGACAACCGATTCCCCGGCCACCTCGGCCGAAGCGAGCGCCGAGGCGATCGACACCGCCAAGGACTACGCGATCAAGCTGTCCAGCTTCGACTACCGCGATCTGAACAAGAACCGGGACGCGATCACCGCGATGTCGACCGACGACTTCGCCGCCAAGTACAGCGAGATGGTCACCGCCCTCAGTCAGATCGTCACCGACGGCAAGGGTGAGGCCACCGCCGAGGTGTCGCACGCGGCCGTCGAGAAGATCGACGGCTCCTCCGCGACGGTGATCCTGTTCGCCGACCAGAAGGCACGCAACGTCGTCTCCCCGGACGGCAAGACCCAGCCGTACCGGATGGTGGTGACGCTCGAGCGTTCCGGTGACCGCTGGCTGGTCGACAACGTCGAGACGAAGTGAACCCACACCGATCCGAGGAGTGACCACCATGGCCGCGAGCTACCTACCGTCGATCGAGGACACCGAGCCGGAACTGACGACCCGGCGCACCCGCATCCACATCACCACCCGCAAGCGGCGCGCGACCAGCCTGCGCAAACCAGCGCGCATCCAGGAGGCCATCGACTTCTGGTCGTTCGCCGGCGGTGCCGCGAACGTCGTCATGCAACTGGGCTGGCCCGAGGTCGCCTACGGCGTCATGGAGAGCAAGGTCGAATCCGGCGCGCTGACCAAGCATCCGTGGAAGCGGGCCCGCACGACCGGCCAGTACCTCGCGGTCGCGATCCTCGGCACCGACGAGGAGAAGGCCGCGTTCCGGGAAGCGGTCAACTCGGCTCATCGCCACGTGAAGTCCGACGCGAACAGCCCGGTCAAGTACAACGCGTTCAACCGGGAACTCCAGATGTGGGTGGCCGCATGCCTGTTCGTGGGCATCGAGGACATGCACCTACTGCTCCACGGCCAGATGACCGAAGACGAGGCAGAGGAGTTCTACCAGTCGTCCAAGACCCTCGGCACGACGCTGCAGGTACCCGATGACATGTGGCCGGCGACGCGCAAGGACTTCGACCGGTACTGGAACCTCGCGTGCCAGCGAATCGTCATCGACGACACCACCTGCGACTTCCTCAACGATCTCGTCGACCTCAAGATGATCAACCCGCTGATCCGACTGCCGTTCGTGAGTCTCCTGCGCTTTCTCACCATCGGGTCGCTGCCGCCGATCTACCGCGACCAGCTCGGCCTGGAATGGACCGAGGACGACCGTCGCCGCTTCCAGCACCTGTTCACCTTCGTCTCGGTGGTCAACAAGTTCCTGCCCAAGTCGATCCGGTTCGGTGGCAGTCGCATGCTGATGCGGGACCTGCGACGCCGGATGAAACACGACAAGGCGATCATCTGATCTCGCGCCGTTCATGCCCTGGCGGTACGTCCGACACCTCCCCCGCATCCGCCTCCTGACGTGGGGAATGGCCGGTGAACGTTTAAGGTCGATCTACGGAGTCGAATGGTCCGCCGACCACGAGCATCGTTTCCGCCGGACGGTGCGCATGGTCCGACTGTGGCAGGGTCTCTGCCCCGGACCGATCCGGCGCCGACACGGCAGACGACAGCGCATACGCCGCGCCACCCGACTCAGGCGGACCGCGGTGACGGACCCCCACACCAACGGACGGAACGACCGATGACCCCCGGACCTCTCCACAGGACCCAGCTGGCCGTCGAGGTGGCCGACTACCTGCGCACGCGCATCATGACCGGTGTCCTGCGGCCGGGCGAGTTCGTCCGGCTCGACGAGACGGCGTCGGCCCTCGGTTGCAGCGTGACGCCTGTGCGCGAGGCACTCGCGACACTCCGCGGCGAGGGGCTCGTGAAACAGGCCCTGCACCGGGGATTCATCGTGGAGACGCTGACCCGCGGTGACATCGTCGACATCTTCTGGATGCAGGCCGAACTCTCCGCACGTCTGGCCAGTCATGCCGCCGAGAACCCCGACCTGGCCGAACAGCTGGATGAGCTGGGCGCGATCGTCGACGATCTCGAGACAGCGGTCGAGTCGGGGCGCGCCGACCGCGTGCTCTCCGCGGAGTTCGCCTTCCACCGCAAGGTGCACCTCATAGCCGAGAGCAAGAAGCTGGCCTGGTTCCAGTACTCGGCCAGCAAGTACAACCCGCTGCAGCTGTATTCGAACGACCCCGAGTGGGGCCGGGAGGCCGCGACCAGCCACCGGCGACTCATCGAGCTGTTGCGCAAGGGCGACACCGTGGGCATCAAGTCCGAGATCGTCGCGGCGTTCGACGACGCTCGTGACCGCCTGATCGACCAGCTGGAATCCATCGGTTTCTGGGACGACGAGCAGTCACCCACCGAGGAAGCCCGCACGGCCAGCTCTGCGTGACGCGCGCTATCGCGCTTCGTCGCGCCTTCCCCGACTCGGACGGGTAGCGTTGCGCATCGTGTTGGGATTGCCAGAAGTGATCTCTGTCGCGCTCTTCGATCTCGACGGGGTCCTCACCGAGACCGCGGTGCTCCACCGCAAGGCATGGAAGAGAACCTTTGACGCCTTCCTCGCCGAACGCGCCGGCGGCGTCGATGCCCCCGGGTTCGTGGAGTTCACCGACCAGGACTACCTCGACTATGTCGACGGGCGTCCCCGTGAGGACGGCGTGCGGGCATTCCTCGCCTCGCGCGGGATCACCGATGTGGACCCGGCGACCGTGACCGCGATCGGCAGCCGCAAGAACGACATGTTCCTGGTCAGCCTCGCCGAGGAGGGTGGACATGCCTATCCCGGCTCGGTGCGGTACCTCACCGCGGCACGTGAGGCGGGCCTCCGCATCGCAGTCGTCACGTCGTCGAAGAATGGAGGACCGGTGCTCGATGCAGCCGACCTGTCGGGATTCGTCGAGGTTCGCGTCGACGGTCTCGAGATCGCCGCGCGTGGACTCAACGGCAAACCGGCTCCCGACTCCTACCTCCTGGGAGCCGAGCTGATGGGCGTCGAGCCGGCCGCTGCCGCGGTTTTCGAGGACGCCATCTCCGGCGTACAGGCCGGTAGCGCAGGCGAGTTCGGCTACGTCGTCGGCATCGACCGCGTCGGCGGAGTTCAGGCCGAGGCGATGCGTGCCGCCGGCGCCGACATCGTCGTCAACGATCTCGACGAATTGCTGCCCGCATGAACCCGGATCAAGGACACGGGTTCGAGATCCACCCGTGGCAGCTGAAGTGGAGCGGCGGAGTCGATCTCGACATGCTCGGCCGCACCGAGACGTTGTTCGCGTTGTCCAACGGGCACATCGGCTTACGCGGAACCTTCGAGGAAGGTGAGCCGGTCGATCACCCGGGCACCTACCTCAACGGCTTCTACGAGTTGCGCGGCCTGCCCTACGCCGAGAGCGGCTACGGCTACCCGGAGTCCGGCCAGACGGTCGTGAACGTGACCGACGGCAAGATCATCCGCCTGCTCGTCGAGGACGAGCCGATGGACCTTCGGTACGGGCGTACCGAAGAGCACGAGCGGACGCTGGACTTCCGTACCGGCACGCTGCGCCGGCACACCCTGTGGACGTCGCCGACGGGCCGCACCGTACGTATCAAGTCCGAGCGTCTCGTCTCGTTCACCAAGCGCACCATCGCAGCCATCCGCTATGAGGTGGAGCCCGTCGACGAGGACATGAAACTCGTTCTCCAGTCCGATCTGCTGGCCAACGAGCCGGTCCCGGCCCCGGGCAACGACCCGCGCCTCGCGGCCGCGCTCGACGCCCCGCTGGTGTCGGATCTCGCGACCTGCCGCAACTACTGGGGCATGCTGGTCCACCACACCAAGCAGTCGGGTCTGCACATCGCGGCCGGCATGGATCACGAGATCTACTTCCCGGACAAGGCCGACACCTTCATCCGCGCCGACGGCGACCTCGCCCGCCTGACCATCGCGGCGAATGTGCCGAAGGGCAAGAGCCTGACCCTCACCAAGTACATGGGGTACGGCTGGTCGGCCCGACGCTCGGTCCCGGCGTTGCGTGCGCAGGTCGACGCCGCGCTGGCGATGGCGATGGAGACCGGCTGGGACTCCCTCAAGGCCGACCAGGTCCGATACCTCGAGGACTTCTGGCGCGACGCGGACATCGAACTCGACGGCGATCCCGAACTCCAGCAGGCGGTCCGGTTCGCGCTGTTCCACGTCCTGCAGGCCGGCGCCCGCGGACAGTCACGCGCGATCCCGGCCAAGGGACTCACCGGTCCCGGATACGACGGCCACACCTTCTGGGACACCGAGAGTTTCATCCTCCCGATGCTCACCTACACGGTGCCCGCGGCGGCCGGGGAGGAACTCCGCTGGCGCCATGCCACCATGGACAAGGCCAAGGCCCGCGCCGCGGAACTCGGGCAGCGCGGCGCCATGTTCCCGTGGCGGTCGATCAACGGCGACGAGTGCTCGGGCTACTGGCCCGCGGGCACGGCGGGCGTGCACGTGTCGGCCGACATCGCCAACGCCACCGCCCGCTACCTGCGCGCGACCGGCGACGAACAGTTCGAGACCGAGTGTGGCGTCGAACTTCTCGTCGAGACCGCCCGGCTGTTCGCCGGCCTCGGCCATCACGATGTCAACGGGAAGTTCCGCATCGACGGCGTGACCGGACCCGACGAGTACACGGCCGTGGTCAACAACAACGTCTTCACCAACCTCGCGGCACAGCAGAACCTGCGCGACGCGGTGGCGGCGGTGCACCGTCGACCCGATCTCGCCGAGCAGTTCGGGGTGACCACAGCCGAAGCGGCACACTGGGAGTCGTGCGCGGACGACATGTCGATCCCCTACGACGAGGCGCTGGGGGTGCACCAGCAGTGCGAGTCCTTCACGCTTCTCAGCGCGTGGGATTTCGAGTCCTCGGTCGGCCGCTACCCACTGTTGCTGAACTATCCGTACTACGACCTCTACCGCAAACAGGTCGTGAAGCAGGCCGATCTGGTGTACGCGACCTACCTGTTCGGCGACTCGTTCACCGCCGAACAGAAGCTCCGCAACTTCGACTACTACTACCCCATCACCGTGCGCGACTCGTCGCTGTCGGCATGCTGTGAGGCGGTCACGGCCGCCGAGGTCGGTTACCTCGACCTCGCCTACGACCTGCTCGCCGAGTCGGTGTTCACCGATCTGCACGACCTGCACAACAACGTCAACAGCGGCCTGCACATCGCTGCGCTCGCCGGGGCGTGGACGGACTGCGTGGCCGGTTTCGGCGGCATGCGCGACTTCGGCGGGCAGATCACCTTCGCGCCGCGACTGCCGAGCCGGTTGACCTACCTGTCGTTCCGCATGATCGTGCGGGACTCGAAGTTCGTGGTCGCGGTGGACAAGGAGAGCACCACCTACCGGTTGCTGTCGGGTCCGCCGATCGACCTGGCACACCACGGCGAGAAGTTCACGCTCACCTCGGCGCCGGTGACCATCAAGATCCCCGACTTCCACTACCGCGAGCCACCCAAGGCCCCTCCGGGCTGCGAGCCCTACCGACGCGAGATCTGATAGGGCCCGGCGCGTCCACCGCTTGACCTTCACACTGTGTCAAGGACTGCAATGCGGGGGTAGGAGGTGCCGACGATGACATCCGAGCACGCACTCAGCGACCCCACCCGTAGCGCCCTGTCCACCGCGCTGCACTCCCCCGACGCCTCGACGCGGCTGCGGGCGGCGATGGCGGCGGGTACCGAACCCGACCCGCGCCTCGTCGACGACCTCGTCGCACGCTGCGGCACCGAACCGGATTTCTTCGTCCGGGACATGCTGACCTGGGCGCTGACCAGACTTCCGGCGGCGCTGACGGTACCGCGCCTGATCGATGAGCTGGTCTCGGCGTCACCGCTGGCGCGTGCCCAGGCGCTGCACACGCTGTCGAAGATCGGCGATCGGACGGCGTGGCCGGCCATCACCGTCGAACTGCTGCACGACGCCGATCCCGAGGTCGCGCGGGCCGCGTGGCGCGCCGCGGTGGTCCTCGTCCCGGCGGACGAGGAGGTGGGACTCTCGGTCGAGTTGGCCGGTGAACTCGGTCGCCGCGGAATCGAGGTGCAGCGCAGCCTGAGTCGTGCGCTCGCCGCTCTGGGCGAGGTATCGCTCGACGCACTCGCCACGGCTCGTCGACATCGGGATCCACGGGTCCGCGCGCATGCCGCCGCCACCGTGCGACTCCTCGACGATCCGGACAGCGACTTCGCGTATGAGCTCGAAATGGCCACACGGTTGGCGAACACCGGTGTACCGGTTCATGATTCGGGTCCGCCGTGCTGATCGGTGAGGTGGCGCGGCGTTCGGGTGTGAGCACCCGGATGCTGCGCCACTACGACACCCTCGGCCTCGTGCGGCCGACGGGCCGGACCACCGGTGGTTACCGCGAGTACTCCGACGCCGACATCGAACGCCTCCTCCATGTCGAGAGCCTCCGGTCGCTGGGATTGTCGTTGCGCGACGTCGGCCGTGCACTCGACGATCCCGGCTTCGCGCCGGATGCGCTCCTGGAGCGGCTGATCCAGGACACGGAGGACCGGATGGCCGCCGACGCCCGGCTACTGGATCGGTTGCGGCAGATCGAGGCCTCCGGCGCCGACGACTGGTCGGCGGTACTCGATGTGGTCGGTCTGCTGCGCGCGGTGCATTCCGAGTACGCCGCCCACCGCCAGCGGGCGGCGTTGCGGGCGGGCGACGCCGGACTGTCCGCCGAGGCACTGACGGACGCGCTGCTGGCCGAATCCGATCCCAACACGGCCGGCGCACTCCGATGGGCACTCGCGCAGACATCGGGTGCGCTCGACCAGCTCGCCGCGCGGGTGGCCGACCCCGATCCGACGATCCGGCGCCGCGCGATCACCGCCCTCGCCTCGATCGAGGACGCCCGGGCGACCGCCGTGCTGGAGGGGTCGCTGACCGACCCCGATCCCGAGGTCCGGCGGACGGTCTCCCACGCCCTCGGCCGTCGGGGGGTCGACGCCGCGGTGGACGTCCTCATCGAACTCGTCGCCGCCGGGGACCGCGACGTCGAGGCGGCCGAGACCCTTGCGACGTATGCGGACGACGACCGGATCGTCGGCCTGCTCGTCGATCGTCTCGGCGGCGACCCGGACCCGTCGGTCCGGCTGCGGCTGGTCCAGGCGTTGGCAGAGATCGCCGGCGACGCGGCGTCGAAGGCCTTGACCGACCTGGGGGACGACGCCGACGAGACGGTCGCGCGCACCGCGCGGGCAATCGGATCGTTACGATCCCCCTGAGCGGCGCCGACCCGCGATTGGCTGTCACCGGCCGCCGGTCGGTACTCTGTGGAGCACTATGGCACCCGATCTGACCAGCCCTGATCTGTCCGGCACGGCCGAGGACGGCACCTCGTACGGTGCGGGGCGCCCGTACTACCTCACCACCGCGATCGCTTATCCCAACGGCGCACCGCACATCGGGCACGCCTACGAGTACATCTCCGCCGATGCCCTCGCACGGTTCAAGCGCCTCGACGGTTTCGACGTCCGGTTCCTCACCGGCACCGACGTCCACGGCCAGAAGATGCAGCAGACCGCGCTGGCCGAGGGCATCCCCACCGCCGAACTCGCCAACCGGAACTCCGACCGGTTCCAGTCGCTGCAGGAACGCCTCGGCTCCAGCTTCGACCGTTTCATCCGCACCTCCGACGCCGATCACAAGCGGGCGTCGGAAGAGCTGTGGAAGCGGATGAGCGACCGCGGCGACATCTATCTCGACAAGTACTCCGGCTGGTACGACGTCCGTGACGAGACGTTCTACGCCGAGGCCGACACCGAGGTCAACGACGCCGGCGAGCGCGTCGCCTCCGACACCGGTCACGTGGTGACCTGGACCGAGGAGGAGACATACTTCTTCCGGTTGTCGGCCTACCAGGACAAACTCCTCGAGCTGTACGAGGCACAGCCCGACTTCATCGGTCCTGACGCGCGGCGCAACGAGGTCATCAGCTTCGTCAAGGGCGGGCTCACCGACCTGTCGGTGTCGCGGACGACCTTCGACTGGGGCGTCCAGGTCCCCGGCCACCCCGAACACGTCATGTACGTGTGGGTCGACGCGCTGACCAACTACCTGACCGGAGTCGGGTTTCCCGACGATCCGGCGACCTTCGAGCGGTTCTGGCCCGCCGACCTGCACATCATCGGCAAGGACATCATCCGGTTCCACTGCGTGTACTGGCCCGCCTTCCTGATGAGCGCGGGCGTCGAGCTGCCCAAGCGGGTCTTCGCGCACGGCTTCCTGTTCAACAAGGGCGAGAAGATGTCCAAGTCGGTCGGCAACGTCGTCGACCCGGAGAACCTGATCGACGAGTTCGGTCTCGACCCGGTGCGCTACTTCTTCCTGCGCGAGGTGTCCTACGGCCAGGACGGGTCGTACTCCGCCGAGGCGATCGTGTCGCGCATCAACGCCGACCTCTCCAACGAGTTCGGCAACCTCGCCCAGCGCACCCTGTCGATGATCGGCAAGTACTTCGACGGTGTGGTGCCGGCGACCGGTGAACTCACCGACACCGACCGCGCGCTGCTCGACCGGGCCGACTCGCTGCTCGAGACCGTCCGCGAGCACTTCGACAACCAGGCCATCCACCTCGGACTCGAGGCGCTGTGGTCGACGCTGGCCGAGACCAATCGGTACATCTCGTCGCAGGAACCGTGGAAGCTCGCGAAGACCGACCTCGACCGCACCGGCACCGTGCTCTATGTGTGCGCCGAGGTGGTCCGCATCGTCGCGGTGCTGAGCCAGCCGGTGATGCCGGAGTCGTCGAACAAGATCCTCGATCTGCTCGCCGTCGGCGACGACCGCCAGTTCAGCGCCGTCACCACCCGGCTGGCACCGGGCGTCGCACTGCCCAAACCGTCGCCGGTGTTCCCGCGGTACGAGAACTGACCCGCCCTCGCCGCACATGGCCGCGTCCGCGCTCGATGCGCTCCGGGCTCTCCATGCCGAGACCCGCACCCGGGGACTCCCACCGCCCGCAGCGCTGATCGGCGACTGGCTGGACACCGACGCGGTGATCGCTCCGACAATCGAGGTCGTCCCGGGCTGCACCCCGCCCGACGACCCCGACCGCTTCTGGTTCGGCTACCTCGGATTCCCCGTGCGCGCCGAGGAGGCGTCGCTGCCGTCGACCGCCGGGGGTCTCACCGACGGCGTCCTCGTCCTGCGGAACGGCGTGTGGTCGACCCTCGGCACCGGCCTCCCCGACTGGGCGTACGCCGTACTCGACGCCCCGCATCCCGGTGAGGGGAAGCCGACGACGACCGACTGGACACCGCCGGCGCGCGAACCGCATCTGGCCGCGATCGATCGCTGTCTCGACGCGATCCGCGCCGGCGAGGTGTATCAGGCATGCGTGTGCACGCGGTTCACCGGCACGTTGTCGGGTCGGCCGGTGGACTTCTTCGCCGACCTCGCCGGTGCCACCACCCCCGCGAAAGCGGCTTTCCTCCAGGGTGATTGGGGTACGGTCGCCAGCCTGTCACCGGAGACCTTCCTGCGGCGCACCGGGAACATCATCAGTTCCTCGCCGATCAAGGGGACCCTGCCTGCGCACGCCGACCCCGACGCCCTGTCCGCCTCCGCGAAGGACATCGCGGAGAACATCATGATCGTCGACCTCGTCCGCAACGACCTGGGACGGATCGCCGTCACCGGCAGCGTCCGGGTGCCCGAACTGCTGTCGGTGGTGCCCGCGCCCGGCGTCTGGCACCTGGTCTCGCGTGTCGAGGCGATCGTGCGGCCCGGCACGGGCACCGCCGAGGTGCTCGACGCCACCTTCCCGCCCGCATCGGTCACCGGTACGCCCAAGCTGCGTGCGATGGAGCTGCTCGCCGACTGGGAGAGCAGCGCCCGGGGCGTCTACTGCGGCGCGATCGGCGTCGCCGGACCCGACCGCGCCCTCGATCTCAACGTCGCGATCCGCACGGTCGAGATCGCTCCGGACGGCGGCATCGCACTCGGTGTCGGTGGCGGAATCACCATTGATTCCGTCCCGGACGACGAGTGGCAGGAGTGTCTCGACAAGGCTGCCAGCATCGTTGCCGGCGACCGGACGCAGACGTTGCAGGATCGCAAATACCGGACTTGATTGGCGATTTGGGTAATATTTCTCCCATGACTTTGTCCATCCGGACGACCACCGATCTCACGGAGCTGGCCCGGGAGATCAATCGCGACCGCGAGGCGATCATGTCGGGTGCGACGCCGCCTCCCCGATTCGCGGATGAAGTGGCCGAGTCCTGGACCCGGGTGAAGGCCGCGGACAATCCCTCCACGCTCGACGACCACCACCGCGGACGGATCGACCGCGACGAGCTCGAAGCCCGCCGGTCCGCGCATCCGCTCCGCCACTCGGTGGACTCTCTCAAGCGGGTGTTCGCCCAGTCGGCCGACGACCCGCTGATGGCACTGGGCATCTTCGACACCGACGGGGTGATGCTGTGGCGTGGCGGCTCGCGCGCGGTGCTGCCCGAGGCGAACCGGCTCGGCCTCGTCGAGGGAAGCCGGTGGGATGAGGATTCCGCGGCGACGACGGCGGTGGGCCTGGCGATCCGCCACCGGCGACCCAGCCGCGTCTTCGGCGCGGAGCACTACAGCCGATCCCTGCACGGGCTGTACTGCACCGCGACGCCGGTCCACGATCCGCGCACGGGTGAGATGGTCGCGGTCGCCGGGCTGGCCGGACCGGCGATGCAGATGCAGCCCGCGGCTTCGGCGTTCACGAACGCCCTGGCGGCACTGAGCGAGCACGAGGTGACTCTCGCCCATCAGCGCACCCTCGCCGACCTCCGTTACCACGGCCGTGCCCAGCTCGCCGGCCTGCACGGGCCCGGTCTACTCATCGACGACGACGGCTGGGTGGCCGAGGGCCGCGGGTGCACGCCGCCGGTCCGGGTCGCCGCGCCGACGGTGGACATGCGTCAGTTCGTGCCCGGACTCGGGATGTGCGTCGTCGAACGACTCGGGATGGGCTGGCTCGTGCGTCCGGCAGGCCCCTCGGGTCCGGTCATCGCCGAACTCGACCTCGACGGCGAGCCGACGATCACGGTCACCGGTGACGACGACCCGTGGCGTACGGTGCTCACCCGGCGCCACGCGCAGATCCTGTTGCTGCTGGCCGACGCGGGCGACCATGGACTCACCTCACAGCAGTTGAGCCAGTTGCTGTTCGGCGACCAGAACCACACCGTGAGCGTGCGTGCCGAGTTGTCGCGCCTGCGCCGGGTGGTCGGCGCGCTCGTCTCGAGCCGGCCCTACCGGCTGGCGCCGCGCGTCGAGCTGCGGGTCAGCTCGGATCAGCTCGACGCCTATCGAGAACCGACTGGTAGACGTCGCGTCGCGAGGCACTCGAACCCTGCGTGACCTCCGCGCAGGCATCCTTGAGCCGCATCCCGCCCGCCACCAGTTTCTCGGCGCGGTCGGCCAGTTCGTCGATGTCGGGTTCGGCGGCCACCGCGCCGGCGATGACGACCGTGATCTCGCCCTTGACGCCGCCGGCCGCCCACCCGGCCAGTTCGGCCAGACCACCGCGGCGGACCTCCTCGTAGGTCTTCGTCATCTCCCGGCACACCGCGCCGCGCCGATCGGGTCCGAGGATCTCGGCCGCCGCGGCGAGCGTGTCCGCCAGCCGGTGCGGCGACTCGAAGAAGACGGCGGTGCGCGGCTGGGCGATCAGCTCGCGCAGCCATTCCGCACGGGCACCCGGCTTGCGTGGCGCGAAGCCCTCGAAACAGAACCGCTCCGACGGCAGCGCCGACACCGCGAGTGCCGTCGTCACCGCCGAGGGTCCCGGCAATGCCGTCACGGGCAGACCCGCCTCGGCGCAGGCCACCACGATCCGGTAGCCGGGGTCGCTGACCGAGGGCATCCCGGCATCGGTGACCAGCAGGACCGTCTCACCGCCGGCGATCGCCTCGACGAGGCCCGGTGTCCGGGCGGCCTCCACCTGGTCGTAGTAGCTGACGACGCGTCCGCCGATCTCGACGCCGAGCGCGGCGGCGAGCGACCGGGTGCGGCGGGTGTCCTCGGCGGCGACGATGTCGGCCGTCTGCAGCGCCGCCCTCAGCCGGGGCGACGCATCGTCCACCTGTCCCATCGGGGTGGCGGCCAGCACCAGCCGTCCGCTCGTCCCGGGCACGGCAGACCGGGGGTGGTCGGTGGACTGTGTGTCGGGCTGGGCGGCATTCATCGTCAGCCAGCTTACGAGGGCCCACTAGGATCGAGCGGGTGACCATGACCGCCGCGCGTGACACCGCCGTGCCCGTCGGTGTCCCGGTCCCCGCGGCGGTCCCGCCTCGTCGCCTGGGACCGGAGGTCCCGGCGGCGCTGTTCGGTGCCCCGGACCGTGGTCGCGGCCTGGTGGTGGGTGTCGTCATCGCCCTCATCGCCGCCCTCACCCGCTTCTGGAACCTGAGTCACCCCACCGACAAGGGCACGCCTGTCTTCGACGAGAAGCACTACGTGCCGCAGGGCTGGCAGGTCCTCACCGGCGGCAACTGGATCGAGGACAATCCGGCATACGGGCTCGTGGTGCATCCCCCGGTCGGCAAGTGGATGCTCGCCGCCTCCGAGGCCGCCTTCGGGTACGGTCCGCTCGGCTGGCGGGTCGCGCCGGCGATCTCCGGCATCCTCATCGTCGTCCTCGTCTACTGCGCGGTGCGCCGGCTCACGCGGTCGACTCTGGTCGGTGCCATCGCCGGCGTCTTCGCGATCTGTGACGGGGTGCTGTTCGTGCAGTCCCGGATGGGGATGCTCGACATCTTCCAGACCCTGTTCATCGTCGCCGCATTCGCCGCGCTCCTCGCCGATCGCGACCAGGTCCGCGAGCGGATGTACCGCGTCTACCTCGAGGGCCGGATGGACGACAGCCGGTTCGGTCCACGGCTCGGTTTCCGCTGGTACCGCTTTACCGCCGGGGTGATGCTCGGGCTCAGCTGCGGAACCAAGTGGTCGGGCGTCATCATCTTCTTCACGGTCCTCGCGATCGGCTTCGACGTCGCGGCGCGGCGCGCGTACCACGTGCAGCGACCGTGGGTCGGCACGATCGTCCGTGACGTCGTGCCCGCCGGCGCGAGCCTCGCGGTGATGCCGGTCGTCATCTACTTCCTGACCTACATCCCGTGGTTCAACAGCGAGACCGCGGTCTACCGCTATTCCGAGGGCAATGCGATCGGCACCGGCGGCACCTTCTCCTGGGTGCCGGGGGCGTGGCGGTCGCTCTGGTACTACGAGGCCGGGATTCTCCAGTTCCATGCGGGACTGACCAACTCCGCGGGCAATCACCATCCGTGGGAATCAAAGCCGTGGACCTGGCCGATGAGCCTGCGCCCCATGCTCTACGCACTCGAGAACGGCCCCGATCAGTGCGGCGGGGGCGAGTGCGTCCGCGCCCAGATGCTGATCGGACCGCCCGCCCTGTGGTGGCTCGCACTGCCCATGTTGCTGTGGGGCCTGTGGTCGTGGGTCGTCCGCCGCGACTGGCGCTACGCGGCGGTGCTCGTCGGCTACGGCGCGGGCATCCTGCCGTGGTTCCTGTCCCTCGACCGCCAGATGTACTTCTTCTACGCGACCGCCCTGGCCCCGTTCCTCGTCATGGGCCTCGCCTTGTGTTGCGGCGATCTGCTGCGCTCGACGGCGACCACGGCCCGCGCCCGACCCGAGCGCCGGGTGCTGTCGATCATCGTGGTCGCCGTCTACGTGGCGCTCGTGGTCACCAACTTCGTGTGGCTGTGGCCGATCCTCACCGCCTCCCCGATCTCGCCGGGACTCTGGCGGCAGCAGATCTGGCTGCCGAGCTGGGGCTGAGCGAGACTACTTCTGGGGCTCGGTGCCCGGCTCGGCGTCGGCGTGGTGCGCCTCGCCCAGCGGGTGGGCGACACCCGTACCGACCTGCTCGACGTAGCCCGGATCGATCTTCTCCAGGTGCCGGACGGCGTCGGCGTCGATCGACTCGAGTTCACCGGTCGCGATCGCCACGGCCTGTTCGTGGACGTGTTGATCGACCTGAGCCGACAAGACGTGACGAGAGACGATCAGCGGGTCGCGCCGGAGGTCGAGGTAGAGCGACAGGCACATGCCGATCATCACCACGACGAACGGCAAGGCGGCGATGATGGCCATCGTCTTGATGCCGTCGAGTGCGTCGTCACCGCTGATCGCGAGGAGCAACGCCGCCACGACACCGGTCAGCACGCCCCAGAACACCGTCAGCGCGCGCGAGGGATGTTCGACGCCACGCTGGGACAGGGTACCCATCACGAGCGAGGCCGAGTCGGCTCCGGAGACGAAGAAGATCCCGACGAGCACCATCACCAGTGCCGAGGCGACACCGGTCCACGGCAGGTGAGCCAGTACGTCGAAGAGGGTGTCCTCGCTCGCCGCCGTGGCCGGGTCGAAGTCGAGGACACCGTCGGTCTGCTGCCGGATCGCGGTGCCGCCGAACACGCAGAACCAGACCAGCGACACGGTCGTGGGCACCACCATGACGCCGATCACGAACTCACGGATGGTCCGGCCCCGGCTGATCTTGGCGAGGAACAGGCCGACGAACGGGGTCCACGACACCCACCACGCCCAGTAGAAGATGGTCCAGTCGGCCAGCCACTGTTGGCCCGCGTCGGAGGTCACCGTGGCGTCCGAACGTCCCGCGAAGGTGGTGAGGTCGGTGGCGTAGGCGCCCAGGGTCGTCGGCAGCAGATTGAGGATGAAGATCGTGGGTCCGACGACGAACACGAAGGTCGCGAGCACCACGGCGAGCACCATGTTGATGTTCGACAGCCACTGGATGCCGCGCGCGATACCCGACACCGCGGAGGCCACGAACGCTGCGGTGAGGATCGCGATGACCGCGACCAGCAGGAGCTTGGTCGGTTCGTTGACCCAGCCGACCTTGTCCAGACCGGAACCGATCTGCAAGGCGCCCAAGCCCAATGAGGCGACGGTGCCGAACAGGGTCGCGAAGATGGCCAGGATGTCGATGAGCTTGCCCGCGGGACCGTGCGAGACGCGTGGGCCGAGGAGACGCGTGAACACCGCGCTCATCAGCTGTGTCCGGCCGAGCCGGAAGGTGCTGTAGGCGAGGGCGAGTCCGACGACGGCGTACATCGCCCACGGATGGAAACCCCAGTGGAACATGGTCGTCGCCATTGCCGTCCGGACATCGCCTGCATCGACCTCCGGTGGCGGACTTGCGAAGTGGTACAGCGGTTCGTAGGCACCGAAGAACATCAGGCCGATACCCATTCCGGCGCTGAACATCATCGCGATCCAGCTGATGGTACGGAACTGAGGCTTCTCCCCGGTGAGCCCCAACGGGATTCGTCCGTACTTGGAAACCGCCAGATACACCGCGAAGATCACGAATCCGGTTGCGGAGAGGATGAACAGCCAGCCGAGGTTGGTGGTGATCCAGCTCAGGATCTCGCTGGTGGTCGAGTTGAGACTGTCCTTGTCTCCGATGCCCCACACGACGAACGCGATGACGAGAGCAGCCGTGATCGAGAAGACCACCGGATCGATCCGCTGGCTCCCGGGCCGATTCTCCCGATCACGCCGGCGCTGACCATCTCGCGCGCGACGAGTCGTCGCTGTCTGTTCACTTGTCATTACCCCACCAAAGCAACGTCGGCGCGTCTGTTCAAGTCGCGCGCAACGCCCGCTGAACCATCGAGACGATCGTGTCGTCGTCGAGTCCCAGCTCACGGGCGGTCCCGACGTACGACGACGCGGCCGCGAAACCGGCGTCCTGCGCGTCGTGGCGCCCCGCCTTGACGAAGGAACCGGAGCGTCCGCGCGTCTCGATCACGCCGGCCGCCTCGAGTTCGCGATATGTCTTGGCCACGGTGTTGGGGGCGAGGTCCAGGTGCGCGGCGAGGGCCCGGACGGTCGGCAGGCGTTCACCGGTGAGCAGCGTGCCGTCGGCGATCAGCTCGACGATGCGCAGCCGCACCTGCTCGAACGGTGGCCGGTCCGATGCCGGGTCGACGGCCAGATGGGCCAGCAGTGATGCGGTCATTGTCGTCCCCTCACAACAGATCACGCGCCAGCGGACACGACATGCACCGGGGCCCACCGCGACCCGAGCCGAGTTCGCGGCCTTCGATCTCGATCACCTCGATCCCCGAATCACGCAGGCGGCGATTGGTTTCCACGTTCCGGTTGTAGGACACGACGACTCCTGGGGACAACGCGAGCGTGTTGTTGCCGTCATCCCACTGCTCGCGCTCGGCGGTCACCGGGTCGAGACCGGTGTCGATGACGCGGAGTTTGCCGATGCCCATGGCCTCGGCCGCCGCCTCGACGAAAGGCCGTTCCCCCGTCACGTGTACGGCGTCGGTGGCCGCGTCGTGGGAGAGGGTGAACGCCGACATGTGGTCGCGGATGTTGGGGTACATCACCACCGCATCGGTGTCGACCATGGTGCAGACGGTGTCGAGGTGCATGAACGCCCGCGCCTGCTGGATGGGCACGGCGAGCACGGTGTGGGCGAGATGGTCGTCGAAGAGGCTGCGCGCCAGCGCTTCCGCCCCGGCCGGCGTGGTGCGCTCCCCGACCCCGACGGCGACGACACCCGGCGCGAGGAGCAACACGTCGCCGCCCTCGACCGGCGCGACCTGCGACTCGTAGGCGCGTCGGGCACCGGTGAAACGGGGGTGATGGGCGTAGATCAGATCGGTCAGAGACGTCTCTCGCGCTCGCGCGGGCAGCGCGAGGGAGGTGATCGCGAAGCGCGACCCGATCCAGAACGAACTGTCGCGGGTGAACAGCAGGTTCGGCAGCGGCTCGATGGCGAACTCGGGGCCGTGATGCATCCGGCGGACCAGCGACGACCGTTCCGCCGACGGCGTGATCGGCAGTTCGTCGAACGTCATTCCGGCCATCAGGACGTCGGCCAGTTCCGCGGGCGCGAGTCCCCGCAGGTGCCTCGCGAGATCCTCGGCGAGATGAGATCCCAGACGTCGCGCACTGACCGCGGCCGCGATCCCCTGGATGCGGGCGGCCCCGCTGTGTGCGATCGTCTCGGTCAGCAGGTCGCCGAGCAGGTAGACGTCGACACCCCTATCGCGCAGCACCTCGGCGAAGGCGTCGTGTTCCTCCTGCGCACGGTCGACCCAGGGCAGGCCGTCGAACAGGAGTTGATCGCTGTTGCGCGGGGTGAGGCGCCGCAGTTCGTCACCGGGGCGGTGCAGCATCACCGCGCGCAGGGTGCCGACCTCCGAGTTCGCCCCCAGAGCGTAATCCCACACGCCTGCGGTGTCCTGCTGCCCGTCACGCGTCATCGCTCAACCGTAACGCCGGACCCTGACCGACGACCGCAGGCGCGGTCTCCCGGGCGAACAGCCACGCGACCAGGGCGATCGCCGCGACCACACCGGTCAGCACGAACGCGGGGCCGAAGCCGACCCGATCGGCCACGAATCCGACGATGACCGGCCCGGTCACCGCACCGAGGTCCGAGGACATCCCGTACGCCGCGAGCGCCGATCCGCCCTGCTGACGATTGCCGAGGACGTCGGCGAGGGCCGCCTGATGAGTCGGCGCGAACAGACCGGAACCGACACCGGCGAGCACCGACAGTGCGAGCGCGACGGGGACGTTGGGCGAGAATCCCAGTGCGATGGTGGCGACGACGGTGATCGTCAGACCCGGCAGCATGATCGGCCGACGGCCGAACCGATCGGACAGGCGACCGGCGATGAGGATCGCGAGGACGTTGCCCGCGGCATAGATCGCCAGCACGATCCCGGCCATACCGGCGCCTGCACCGAGCCCCTCGGTGATGAACAACGGAACCACCGCGACCCGCACACCCATCGACGCCCAGCCCTGCGTGAAGTTCGACGCGAGGATGGCCCGGTAGGCACTGTCACGCAAGGCCGTCCGGAAGCCGATGAGTCCGGCCGTCGGGCCCTCGGCCTGGTCGGGGGCGATCACCTCGCGCAGCTGGGTGGCCACGACCGCGGACGCGACCAGAAGCGCGACCGCGTACACGACGAACGGCACGCGCAGGCCGAAACCCACCAGGGCCGCGCCGATCAGCGGTCCGGTGATGCTGCCGATCAGGAAACCCGCGGAGAAGAAGCCCGACACCCGCCCGCGAATGTCGCTGGGCGCCATCCGGATCAGCAGGGCCATCGCGGAGATGCTGAACATCGTCGATCCGATGCCGCCCAGGCCGCGGAACACCAGCAACTGCCAATATGTCTGCGCGAAGGCACAAGCCAGCGTGCTCGCGGCGACGATGAGGAGTCCGGTCAGATAGATGCGCCGTTCGCCGAACACCGACACGAGTCGTCCGCCCGTCGGCGCGAACAGCAGCCGCATGACGGCGAAGGCCGACACCACCGCGGTGGCCGCGGTGAACGAGACGTTGAAGGCGCGGGCGAAACTCGGGAGGGCGGGCGCGATGAACCCGTAGCCGAGTGCGATGACGACGTTGGCCGACAGCAGCACCCAGATGCCGCGAGGGATCTGCCTCATGGCATCTCGGGCAGGTCGTCGAGGGCCTTGGCGGTGAGTTCGCGGCCGATGTCGATCATCTCGGCGGCCTTGTGGAAGTCCAGAGTCCGCACCGCACGACGGGGCACCCGGATCAGGACGTCGGGCGGATAACCGGCCACCTGATAGCGGGTCAACGCCTCCTGCATGATGTCGAGCGACCGGCTGAGCACCTCGACGCGACCCATCCGGCCGGGCTCGCCGGCGGCGTCCGCTGACAGTGCGCCGGTGTCGACCACGACAGCTCCCTCCTCGTCAGGGGTGGCAGCGGGTGCGACCTCGTCGGCACCCTCGGTCCCCGCCACGTCGCCGGTCTCCGAACCGAAGCGGTCACGGACCGAGCGCACGAACTCGTTGTCGAGGATCGGCGCGACGTTGCGTCGGAGCAGGCCTTTCGTCTTGGACTGCCGGCTGGCACCCGTCTCGGGCCCGCCGTCGGAGCCGATGATCACGCCGATCGTCACATCGCTGGGGACGCCCGAGGTCGGTGCGACGGGCACCGGGTCGAGGATGCCGCCGTCGGCGAGGAGCCGTCCCTTGTGCTCATGCGGGCTGATCACGCCGGGGATCGCGATCGATGCACGCAGGGCGTCGGCGAGATTGCCACGCTGGAACCACACGGCACGACCCGCGAACAGGTCGGTCGCGATGGCGGTGAACGGGATCGGCAGATCCTCGATCACGGTGTCGCCGAGGATCTCCCGCACACGGGTGAGAATGCGCTCGGCGCCGATGACGCCGGGTTTGGTGAGTGAGACGTCGAGCAGCCGTACCACGTCGAGCTGGGACAGTCCCGAAATCCAGTCGACGTAGTCGTCGAGTTTGCCCGCACAGTACAGGCCCCCGACCAGCGCGCCCATGGATGATCCGGCGACCGTGACGATCTCGAAGCCACGGGCCTCGAGCTCGGCGATCACCCCGATGTGCGCGTATCCGCGAGCGCCGCCACTTCCCAGAGCAAGCGCCACGCGCGACGGTCGAGCCATGCCGCAACCCTACCGTCGCCGGTTTCCCGGCTCTCGTTCACTCGGTCATGAGACGACGCGGTCCCGGACCGAGTTTGTTCAGTTCGTCTCCCGGGTTGAGCAGGTGACATTCCCCGAGGGACAGACACCCGCACCCGACGCAGGAGCCGATCATGTCGCGCATGTTCTCCAGCAGGGAGATGCGATGGTTGATGTCGTCCATCCAGCGTTTCGACGCCGCCTCCCACATCGACTTCGACGGGGACTCGTGGTCACCGAGCTCGGCGAGCACCTCCCCGATAACCGACAACGGGATTCCGGCGACCTGCGAGGCACGGATGAACGCCACCCGCCGCAGCATCGCCCGGTGGTAGCGCCGCTGATTGCCGGCGGTCCGCCGGCTGAAGATCAGTCCCTGTTCCTCATAGAACCGGACCGCCGACGGCGCGATACCCGCGCGCTGCGCGAGCTCCCCGACCGAGAGCTCGAGTCTCTTCAGCGTCATGGGTCGATGGTAGGCAGCTCACCTGGTCAGCCGCGCACCACCAGCACGGGGCACTCCGCCTGGTGCATCACCTTCTGGCTGGTCGAGCCGAGCATCAGTCCGCGGAATCCGCCGCGTCCCCGGCTGCCGACGACGATGAGCTGGGCGTCGGTACCGGCCGCGTCCAGCAGCGCCTTCGCTGGCTCCTCCGGCAGCACGTGCCGCTCCACGCGGACGTCCGGGTAGTCCTGGGCGTATCCGGCCAGTCGCTCCGCGAGCACCTCGACCGCGTCCTGGGTCATCCGCTGGACCTCCTCGGGCCCGATCCCGTAGCCGTGCAGGGCGTCGGCGTCCAGCGGCGTCCAGGTGTGGACGGCCACCAGCGGCGCGTTGCGCAGCGACGCCTGCCGGAACGCCTCGGCGACGGCGACATCGCTGATCGGCGATCCGTCCACACCGACCACGACCGGTCCGGTGTCCGATCCCCCGGCGGCGACGATGGCCACCCGGCCGTGCGCGTGGGCCGCGACGCTGATGCTCACCGAACCGAGGAACAGTCCCTTCACGCTGCCGAGCCGACGCGTGCCGACCACGATCATCGCAGCGTCCTTGCCCAGCTCGAGCAGCACGCGGGCAGCGTCACCGTCGACGATCGAGGTCGCGACGCTGACGTTCGGCGCAACCTCTTTGGCGACGTCGGCGGCGGCATGCACTGCGTCCGACGCGTCTTGACGGATGGCGTCGATGACGTCCTGCGGAATGATCAGTCCGGGAGCGTAGTCGCTGGTGCTCGCGTCATAGGCGCCGACGATCTTGAGATCGAGGCCCTCCGCCGCCGCGGCCTTCGCCGCCCATCGCACCGCGCCTTCGGCCGCCTCGGAACCGTCCGCACCGACGAGTATCGCGTTCATGTCCCTCGCTCATCTCCTCTGGTCACGACCCCGGCCGGGGCCGGTCGTCACTCCGGCCGGGGGGCCGGTCCTCACTCCATCCTGCTCCCGCGGACCGCGGGCAGCAATGAGCACTAAGTCCTTCTCACCGGGTATCGAGCGGCGTGTAGCGTGGGAGTCATCATGACCTCCCCGACGCCGAACTCACCGACACCGAAGAACGGCAACAACGACTTTCGCGCGATCGTGATCCACATCGCCATCACCGTCGTGTTCGGTCTCGGTCTCCTCATCGTCGCACACGCCTCGTCGGAGTCTCTCCAGAACGCACTCTTCGTCGTCGCGCCGGTCGTGGTCCTGATCGGTGCGCTCGCCATGCTGGTGCGGACATACCGGGTCTGGAAAGCCGGTGGCCGATGGCAACTGTGGCAGGGCGGGTCCTGGTTCCTGCTGGTGTTCTTCATCGTGATGCTGTTCAATTCGGCACCCGTACTGTTCGAGTCGAACACCGAATAGCGCCGGCACCGGCCGGTAGAATTCGAGCTCTCAGACCACCGGGAGCCAAGCGTGTCCTTCGATGCCATTCACGGCGATTCGCCCGCGCGAGGCTCGGTTGTTCCCGGCTCGGTGGTCGCCGGTCACCGCATCGAACGGGTGCTTCACGAATCCGCGGTGAGCACGACCTGTCGCGCGGTCCCGATGCAGTCGGGTCCCCCTTCCCCCGGCACACCCGGACCCGAACCCGTAGTCCTCACCGTGGTCGACCCGGCGCGTTCGGCAGATCCACGATTTCGTGGCTGGTTCGCCCGCTCCAATGAATTGGCTTCCGGCGCCACACATCCCGCGATCGCCCGAATCGCCGGCCACGGACTGACCGACGGCCGGCTGTGGGTCGCCACGGCGCCGATACCCGCCACCGACGCCGCCGAACTGATCCGACGTCATCCCGACGGCATCGACATCGACCTGGCGGTGCGCATCATCGGTGCCGCCGGAGACGCCCTCGACGCCGCACATCGCCGCGGGCTGGTCCACGGCGGCCTCACGACCGCCGACATCCTGATCTCGGCCCGCCCGGATTCGGCTTCGTCGGAGATCACCGCCTCCGACATCGCCGGCCCCGGTGCCGTCACCCTGCGCGGTTTCGGCCTGACGCCACCCGCCCACGATGAGGACACCCCGCACCCGGAAACCGATGTCGCCGCAGTCGGCCGAATTCTCGTCGAGCTGCTCACCGGCACCACTTCGGTTGCCAGACACCGTATTACGGGAGCGGTATCCCCCGCTTTCCACTCGGCGCTCGCCCGCGCTCTCGATCCGCAGCCCGATCACCGCTATCGGACGTGCGCAGAGTTCGTCCGGGCCGCCGACCTCGCCCTCCACCTGACCCACACGGACGGGGAGCCGCCGACCGAGGTGATCAGCTCACCGCCGCGGGCCTTCCAGCCGGCGTGGAATCCCGATCGGCCGACCGAACTCGTCGCCGGCCACCACCCGACACGTCAGAACAGTCCCGACACGCCACCGCGACGCCCGACACTCATGCCACTGTTGGTGGCGCTCGTGGTGGTCGCGATCTGCGTGGGCACGGTGATCGTCCTCGGCGCCCGCAATGCGCCACCACCGTGGCCGCCGGCGGTCGCGCCGATCGCCGACGCCTTCCCGCGACTGCTGCCCGACTCTCCCGACCAGCAGGGCTGGCGGGATGCGGCCTGCGAGGCCGTGTTCCGCGACGGCCTCGACGCCATCACGTGCTCCGACGCCGAGCAGGTGACCTACGTCGTCTGGCACACGGCCACACCCATCGCACGGGACACCGTCACCGCAGCGCTCGAGGGGTATCCGGGTGACGAGATCCAGTGGCGGGACGGTCCCGCGTCGTCGAGCCGGGACAGTCTCGCCGACGGCTGGGTCGTCACCAATTTCGTCGCGCCGGCGCGTGAGCCGTACACGGTGATCACCACGTGGCCCGGTCATTCGGGTCGTCAGATCCTCGACGCCTGGTGGCGCACCGCACCACTCGGCTGAGCGACGGTCCGCCTCACCGACCCCGTAGCGCGTCGACCCGCTCGGCGACCTGCAGCGCGGTCGACGGCCGGCTTCCGGCCAGGGCAAGACAATTGGCGATCAGCGTGCGCTCGTCCCGATTCAGGTTCTCCGACAGTGCGGGTGGCGTCGACAGGGCGGCTCGGATCGCCAGCAACGGCTGGGTGTCGGGCACCTGGCCGTACACCCCCTCGTCGGTGAGCGCGCGATGCAGACAGGCGCCGAGTGACCAGATGTCCGTCGCGCGGGACGGCACATCGCCCGCCAGGAGCGCCGGGTCCATGTACTGCACCGCACCCGGCTGAGCGAAGCTCGTGATCGGTTCGTCCGCCGCGAGAACCCGGGCGAGCCCGAGATCGGATATCTTCCCGCCGGTTTCGGTCACCATGATGCTCGACGGCGTGATGTTCGCGTGGGCGATGCCGGCTTCGTGCAGGGCGTCGACGCCTCGCGCCGCGTCGGCAACCGCGGCGAGCCGCTCGTCCCGGCTCAGGGGGCGCGCGGGTGTGCCGAGTGATCCCAGCGGGAAGTATTCCATCGCATACATGAACTGGCCCTGGAGAACTGCGTCGTACAGACCGGCCAGGTAGGGCGAGGCGACCGCGGCGAACGCACGTAGTTCGCGCACGCCTCGGCGGTAGGCGTCGTCGCTGCACACGCCGCTGAAGACCTTGACCACCACGCGATCGGTCGACAGGCCCAGCCGTGCGGGGGGTACGGCGAGATAGAACGTTCCGTTGCCGCCGACTCCCAGCTTCTGGAGCACGGTGAAATCCGCGAGCTGCTGCGGGATCTCGACAGTGGCCATGTCAGTGCCTCTCTTTCGCGGCAGATCCGGCGTCGGTGGTCTGCGTGGTGTCGGTGGCGTTCGCGGCGGTGTCGGCGGATGCCGGAGACTCGGCGTACAGCGTGGCCATCCGGTCCCCCAGGGCTTCTTCGCTGGTCTCGGTGTTGTCGACGACGATCACCGGAGTGTCCGAGCCACGCCCGCGGGTGGCGTCGTCGGCGGCGGCGACCGTGAAGGCGCCGTCCTCACCGCGGTGACGCTTCGGTTCGACGAGGGAGACCCGGACCCCGCGGTCGACAACGGGTCTCAGGTCGGCGAGCCACCGGCGACGGGAGCCCGCGGAGACGATCGTGAGAGATCGCGACCCGAACAATGCCAGACCCGCCCCCACCACGGCGGCAGTGCGGCCGCTGCGGTTGTCGGCGACCACGCAGGTGATGACGCTGCGGCCGGGTCCCACACCCGCCGACACGTTCTCGTCGACGATCGCCACCGGCGCCGCCCGCAGCATCTCACCGAGCTCGCGATCGGCGGCGTCGATGACGATCACGTCGGCGTTGGCGTTTCGGGTCATCGCGTCGAGGTCCGTGGCCGGGTCGGCGCTGAACCGGCACAGAACCGACACCGACCCGGCCCCGGTCAGCGAGGCACCGAGCAGGTTCAGCTTCTCGACGGCCGACGCCATGGCCGCGAAGTCGGGCACCACCGGCACCCCGACCTCGAGGCGCTTCGCCGGGCTGTCCGTCGCGGTGAGCAGACCCGCCAGCACGACGTCGTAACCCGTTGTGCAATCGAGCAACCGGCGGTGCCGTGCACGCAGGTCGTCGACCGTGCCGCCGGGATCGCGCAGGACCACCAGCACCCGCGGTGCGGTCGCGGCGGCCAGCGCTCGACGCTCGGCCGCGGCGATGTCGTTCGCCACCACCACGTCCGGATACACCAGGCGTAGCAGCGGCTCGGTCAGCACCGTGGTCACCAGCGCCATCACCACGAGCATCGCGAAGAGGTCGTCGCTGAGGACGCCGAGGTCGCGTCCCGCCGAGAGGATCACGAGTTCGGTGAGACCCCGGGTGTTCATGAGTACGGCGATCGCCGCGCTCTGCCGCGTGGGTATCGCGCTGGCTCGCGCACCCGCGTAGGCGCCGAGGAACTTGCCGGCGATCGCGACGACCAGCACGAGACCCAACTGCCAGAGCCCCGACAGCCCGATGCCCGCGAGGTCCACGCTCAGGCCGGTGACGACGAAGAACATCGGCAGCAGCAGCAGCACGCTGACCTGCTCGAGCCGTTCCAGGATCTCCCGGTGCAACTGCTCGGCACCGACTTTCGGCATCACCGCGCCGAACATGAACGCACCGAAGATCTGGTGGATGCCGATGACGTCGGTGACCGCCGAGGACAGGAACACGCCGATGAGGATGACCGCCAGGATGTCCGGGCTGAGACGTCCCGCCGAGTCCCGCCACTCGACCAGCTTGGCCAGCAGTGGGCGCACGATGCCGAACATGACCGCCGCGTACACCAGGGTCATCCCGACGATCTTGGCCACCTCCAGCGGATCACCGCCCTCGATGATCGCGATGATGAACGCGAGCAGGGTCCACGCGAGGATGTCGTCGACCGCGGCCGCGGCCAGACTGAAGACACCGGGGACGGTCCGCATCATCCCGCGGTCGGCGAGGATGCGGGCGAGCACCGGGAAGGCGGTGATCGACATCGCGACGCCCATGAACAGGACCATGCCGAGCCGTTCGATCTCGACTCCGCCGACGGTGTCGTGCGACGGGTACAGCATAAGTCCCAGTGCCGCACCGAGTCCGAACGGCAGCACGATCGAGCACGCCGAGATGCTCGCCGCCGCACGCTCACGACCTCGCGTCAGTCGCATGTCGAGTTCGAGGCCGACGATGAACATGAACAGCACGAGACCGATCTGCGCGAGCCCACCCAGGAGCGGCCGCACCTCTTCGGGGAACAACCACTCGTCGGGGTCTCCCGGCAGGAGCCCCAACAGACTCGGCCCCAACGCGATTCCGGCCGCGATCTCACCGACGACGGCCGGCTGGCGCACCGCACGGGCGATCATCCCGCCGACGCGGGCGACCGCGATGATGACCGCGACATCCAGGAGAAGGAACGCGACCGTGTGCTTGTCCATGTCAGGTCCTGGCCGTCTCAGATTCGGGCATGGTGCGACTCGAAGATGAAGTGGCGTCCTCCGATACGCACATGCGACCCCGGAACCAGTACATGGGGACGATGCGGGAGCAGGCGCACCTCCCGGTTCCCGCTGCTCGGGTCGGCGACGAACGTGCCGTTCGCCGAACCGAGGTCGACGAGCTGGACGGTCCACTCGACCAGCCGGATCTCGACGTGGCGGCGCGACAGCTGTCCGGTCTCGTCCTGGACGCGAATCGGTTTCGGGCTCCCGGCCCGTCCACCGCCGGATGATCCGGGTTCGCGGCCGATGACCAGGTCCTCGTCGAGCAGGAAGGTGAAGCCGTTGTCGAGTAGGAGCCAGCCGAGCGGCGGGCGCTCACCTTCCACGAGGAAGGTCGTCAGCTGATCCATCCGGATGCCGCAGACCCCGCACAGCCACGACTGCGGGTGGTTGAGATGACCTCGGGAACATCGGATTCCGTGCACCTTGGCCCGCGAGGCCTCGATCTTCACGACCTCCGTCGCGGGTCGCTGATGCTCTTCCTTCGGCAACGGGGCCCGCGGTTCGACATGTTCGGCGAACGGGTCGGGTTGGGCGAGCGGCGACTGCTGGACCGCGGGCGCGGCCGGCATCGGCTCCGTGGGGAGTGGCTCACCGGCCCCCGGTTGCCCGACCGGGGTCCCGCCCAGCGGGGTCGAGGTGAACGGCAGGGGCTCCGCCACCGGCGCGGCATGCGCCGGCGTCGACAGTTCGTCGACGTCCGGTCGCATCCGCTCGGTCGTCCCCATCTGGTCCGGTTCCGGCTCGGGCTGCGGTTCCGGTTCGGGCTGCGGTTCGGGCTCGGCCTGCGGTTCGGGCTCGGGCTGCGGCGCAGCCGCCTCGGACACCGGGATCCGCGACGAGGCGGGAAGCGGATGGAATTCGGTGCCGCGCAAACCCAGCGGCGTGTGCAGCAGAGTCCCGGAGGCGGGGACGACACCGTCGACGAGGTCGAATCGTTCCTCGCCGACCTCGGCCGGGACGGTCCCCTCGAGGTACAGGCCGAGCCCCTCGAAGGGCCACGGGACGGCCTTGTCGTAGGTCTCGCCGGGAGCCGGCTCGATCCGTTTGCCGTCGGTCTCCCCGTAAACCCTGCCCGACAGGAAGATCGCGATCCCGACGTTGTCGGGTGCGGCGAAGGCGATGTCGATCTGCTCGTCGGCGGTCAGCACGAGTTGCGCGAGCGCGCGGACGAGATGACGGCCGCGCCGGGGCGCGGAATCCGGTACCGAAACCGCTGATTCGATGTCGAGGAGGTCGGTGATGAACGCGGCCGGCACCGTGTCCGCGATCAGGCAGAGGAATGCGGGTTTGCGGATCACGATCCCGGCACCGGGGATCAGCGTCACCGTGGGGGTCACGCTCGGGATGTCGCCCGGACTGGTCACAGGAACCGTCCTCCTTGGAATCGCCAGTGCGGGAAGACCACTCGTAGCGGACCGTTGACCGCGACCCACACCAGCATCCAGGTGGTGACGAACTGGACCGCGAACACGAACGGCGACGGCCGGAGCTCCTCGGGCAGCAGCCCGGTCACGTCGATGACCAGCCACACCACGATGCCCTCGTTGATCGCGGTGAGCAGCCCGAACAGGGTGGGCCAGTCCTTCTCCCAGCGGAACTGCTGCAGGAAGTGGTAGACGAACTCCCAGGCGACCCCGAGCACGATGACCGTGAACAACACCGTGAAGGCGACGCGGTAGACGTCGAAGATCGTGGGATCACCCGAGGAGATCAGCCACAGGAACGGCACCAGGACGATGGTCCACAACCCGCCGAGGATGCCGAGCACCAGCACGCGGGTCTGGATCCGACCCCACAGGGTGGGCAGCATCAGTCGACTCCCTTGTTGTTCATCCACCGCCACCACTGGGCGGTCGACCGCCACGGGGTGAGGCGCTTGCAGAAGCCCTGCCGGGCGAGATCGTCGACGATCTCGAGCGCGGCGATCTGCAGACCGAGGAACGTGTCGACACCCGGGAAGTACCCGCCGAGTGTGGCGCTGCCCGATGCGTACAGCTTCCCGTCGCCGTTGCGGGTGCCCTTCAGCTCGAAGTCGCGTTCGACGTCCATCCGGCCGACCGGGTTGATCCCCGCGCCCGTGTGGTCGAGAAGGTCTCGCAGCAACCGGTGTTCGCGCACGTCGGCCTCGAGCCCGGTGCAGTCGATGACGTAGTCGGCGTACAGCTCGAAGGTGCCGTCCGGCCGGTGTTCCTGTCGGATCGGGGCGTGCGGGTCGACGCGCACGGTCGTCACCACGCCCTGGCCGCCCGGACCCGGCACCAGGCTCTCTGCCCTGCCGACCGCCACCCGGTACCACCCTTCCCGGCGTCCGCGCGCGAGCTGTTCCTGCCAGTCGTCGCGGACCGGGGTGTTGGTGCCACCCATCTGTTTGTAGGCCTCGGCGCGTTCGTGTCCCTCGAGTTTGCGCATGCGCGCCTTGAGCTGCCCACCCCACACCGACTTCGGATAGTTGAAGCCCTGGTAGGCCCACCCGTCTTTGCCCTTGCGCCGCATGAAGATGTGCGGTCCGTGGGGTTTGTCGTAGTAGGTGCGGAACAGATGCACGATCTGCGTCTGGAGGCCGAGCGCATCACGGTCGTCGATCAGGCGTTGCAGCACACGGGATGCGACGATCCCGGCGCCGCGGATGACGACGGTGCCCGGTCTGCGCTGCAGCGACTGGTAGACGTGTTCGTGCGATTCGTAGGCGTTGACGACCTTGCTGGCGTCGCGATAGGTCTCGCGGAACGCCTGCAGGTCCGGCAGCAGCTTGATTCCCGGATAGCCGATCGCCACATGCACCCAGCGGCTGCGGAAGGCGACCCGCTTGGTCGGCGAACTCCCCTGCGGCGGTGTGAGGATCGTGAAGTAGCCGCCGCCCGCGCGGCGTCGGATCATGCGAACCTGCCCGCGGTGCAGCGACTTCAGATAGCCGATGCGCCGGCACTCCTTCTCCATCGACTCGAACGCCTGCCCCGCTCTCGGGGTGTAGAAGTTCGCGAAGACGGGCTCCACCAGCACATTCCACAGCGGCTTGATCTTCTTGTCGGCCCACGCCTCGCGCACCGCATACGACGGGAACCCCCAGATGTTGTCGGGTGTCGACGCCGAATCCGACCGCAGCCGTTCGCCCCGCGGGATCTGCGACACCCGGGTGAGGTACTCGTAGCTGCGCCACGGCACCTCCTGCGGCCCGAGGACCGCGATCTGGTCGAGCGGAACGCCACAGATCCGCAGATAGTCGACGGTCACGAAGGAACCGATCCCCGAACCCACGGTGACGAACGGGACGTCGACGACCGGGATGCCCGCCACCTGCACCATGGCGTCGGTCCACACGTCGGTCTCGACGAGTTCGGGTGTGAGGTCACCGAGGCCGCCGGGTCCCGGCCGTGGAGCGCGCGGCGGCGGACCGGGCGCGTACGGGACACGACGGGACATCGCTTTCCTCCGATGAGGTCGGGTGGCACGGATTGTGCGGTAACTCTAACGTGCGAAGCGGTCCGCAACGTTGCGAAACCAGCCGAACGAATTACGTCCGTCTCGGCTGGTCAGCGGGCAAACCGGACCTGGTCGGACCACGGAACGTGACATCGAGTGTTGACAAATAGCGGAGCGTCGAAATACGTTCGACTCATCCGCTGTGGCCACCCGCACATGGCCCGGCCCACCTCGAAGGACGCGACGATGACCAAAGCATTGACGAATCCGCACACCACCGGCGACGCACCCTCGCGCTACGTTCCCGAACCCGATAAAACGGGCTCCGAGCACGACTACGGCCAGGTGCTCGACGACCTGTCCGCGGCCTCGGTGCACCGCAACTTCGACCCCTACGTCGACATCGACTGGGATGCGCCGCACATGGCGATCACCGCGGACGACCCGCGCTGGATCCTCTCCTACGAGGTCGACCCGATCGGTCGTCACCCCTGGTACCAGCAGCTGCCGGAGAGCAAGCAGATCGAGATCGGCATGTGGCGTCAGGCCAACGTCGCCAAGGTCGGCCTGCAGTTCGAGTCGGTGCTCATCCGTGGCCTGATGCAGTACAGCTTCTCCCTCCCCAACGGCGCACGCGAGTTCCGGTACACCACGCACGAATCCAAGGAGGAGTGCAATCACACCCTGATGTTCCAGGAGTTCGTGAACCGCGTGGGCATGGACGTTCCCGGCGCGAAGATCGGGTACCGGCTGATCTCGCCACTCGTCCCGCTCGTGTCGACGGTCTTCCCGATCGTGTTCTTCTTCGGCGTACTCGGCGGTGAGGAACCGATCGACCACATCCAGAAGGACTTCCTGCGGACCCGCGCCCGCCTGCACCCGACGATGGCCGCGGTGATGCAGCTGCACGTCGCCGAGGAGGCGCGTCACATCTCGTTCGCGCACCACTTCATCCGCGAGCAGGTCCCGCAGCGCAACCGCTTCCAGCGTTTCCTGCTGTCACTCATGCTGCCGCTGACGATGCGCATCCTGTGCGGTGCAATCGTGGTGCCGCCGCGTTCCTTCGCCCGGGAATTCGACGTCCCCCGTGAGGTCATGAAAGACATCTTCTGGCGGTCCGAGGAGTCGAAGCGCTTCCTGCGCAACGTTTTCGGAGACGTCCGGATGCTCGCCGACCAGAGCGGACTGATGAACCCGTTGTCGCGCCTGCTCTGGCGTGCACTCGGAATCAGTGGTCGCCCTTCGCGTTTCCGCAGCGAGCCGACCTACACGGCAGCCTGACCCCCACCGGCCTGATCCGCCCTCCTCCACACAGGTAGCGAACCGACCCTCATGCCTCACGTCGTCACCCAGGCGTGCTGCGGCGACGCGTCGTGCGTCTACGCATGCCCCGTCAACTGCATCCACCCCACCCCGGAAGAACCCGACTTCGGCATCGCCGAGATGCTCTACATCGACCCGGCGACCTGCGTCGACTGCGGGGCGTGCGTCAGCGCCTGCCCGGTCGGCGCGATCGTGCCCGGCCATCGCCTGCCCGACGGCCAGGAACGGTTCGCCGAGGTCAACGCTCTGCAATACCGCGACACCGTCGACGGTGCGGCGCGTTTCCCCGTGGACCCCGCACGACGACTCCCTCTCGCCCCGATCGACCGTCCGCGGCAGCTCGCGGTCGATCGCCGGGTGTCGATCGGCATCGTCGGCTCCGGACCGTCGGCGATGTACGCCGCCGACGAGCTGCTGCGCCATCCCCAGGTCTCGGTGACGATGTACGAACGCCTCGACCGGCCGTTCGGTCTCGCCCGCTTCGGTGTCGCCCCGGACCACCTGCACACCCGCAAGGTGATGCGCCTGTTCGACGACATCGCGCGCAACCCGAATCTGGAGATCCTGCTCGACACCGAGGTGGGACGCGACGTCACGCTCGACGACCTCCGGGCACGTCATTCGGGCGTCATCTGGGCCGTCGGCGCCCCCACCGACAAGACGCTGGACCTGCCGGGGATCGAGCAGGCCGGCGTCACCAGCGCCACGTCGTTCGTCGGCTGGTACAACGGCCATCCGGACTTCACCGACCTCGACGTCGACCTGTCCACCGACCGGGTGGTGGTCATCGGCAACGGCAACGTCGCACTCGACGTGGCACGAATCCTCGTCGCCGACCCCGCCGCACTCGCCGACACGCCCATCTCGCCGGCCGCACTGGCCGCCCTGCGGCGGTCGTCGGTGCGCGAGGTCGTCGTTCTGGGACGGCGCGGACCCGTCCACGCCGCATTCACGCTGCCCGAGCTGATCGGGTTGGTGGATTCCGGTGTCGCGGTGACGGTCGATCCCGCCGATCTCGAGTCGCCTCCGGTGGACGGCGAACTCGACGCGACCACCCGCGCCAAACTCGACATCCTGGCCGAATGCGCCGCTGCCGGTGAACCAGAGGGGCGTCGGATCAGGCTGGCGTTCTTCGGTTCTCCGCTCGAGGTGCGCGGGCAGGACGGACGCGCGAACGGTGTCGTCGTGGGCCGCAACCGGGTGATCGTCGACGACGCGGGCGCGACCGTGATCGAACCCACCGGTGAAAGCGCCACCCTCGAGGCCGGACTCGTGCTGACCTCGGTCGGTTACCGCGGCGTCCCCGTACCGGGCCTGCCCTTCGACGAAGCAAGGGGCGTCATCCCGCATCGCGCCGGCCGGGTGTTCGACGGCGACGAACAGGTACCGGGCACGTACGTGACCGGCTGGATCAAGCGTGGACCGTCGGGCTTCATCGGCACCAACAAGACCGACTCGGCGGAGACCGTGTCCTCGCTGCTCGCAGATCTCGAAGAGGGCGCGCTCTCGGATAGATTGATCGACCATGGGGCCCGCGTACCAGCGCACCACCGTGCGCGCCGATCTGTCCGCTCTTCCGGCTGACCTCGCGGCGGCGCTGCGTGACCACGCCGAGTCGCGGCAGCTGACCATCACCGATGACCTGCCCGCGTGGATCACCCGGAGCATCAATCCGCCGTCCTCGTCACTGACCGGCAAGCTCTTCGGGCGGCGCGCCAACCCGGCCGATCCCGACTCCGAGCACCAGACGCTCGTCGCACTGCACCCGACGCACCTGCTGGTCGTCGTCTCCGGGGCGAATCGCGGGATCTCGGCGCTGTCGGTGCCGCTCGCCGTCGCTACGGTCGAGACACCGGAGTCGGCGGACGGGTTCGCGGTGACCGGTTTCGCCGGTCAGGACGGTCGCCCGGGCAGCTATCACCTCGGCGTCGGCGAGCCACACGGCGCGGAGTGCCTCGAAGCGGTGCGTGCGGCGATCATGGCCGCGAAGAACCCGTGACCGGTCGTTCTCTGCAGTGTCGGTTTCGTCCGATTGAGTGAGGCACCCTGAAGCTGGACTCCAGACCTGGGATCACGGCGAGAGAAGCCCGTATGACGTTGTGCGCGTGCCAGATAGCCGCTGTAGCTGCACAAGATTCCGAACGAGGTGTCGCACGTCGCAGTGCGCACGAGTACTCTTGCGCCTCATGTGGGGGGACGAACCACGCGTGACGGGGATGTTCTCGAGGTTTGATTACACCGACGCCGCGCTGACCACCGGGGAACGTTTTCTGAAACTCGTCGAGGGGGTCGACGAGCCGGAGACGCGTCTGCCGGATATGCCGGGCTGGACGCTGGTCGACTGCCTGGGGCACGTTGCCCTGGCGCCGGCCCGGTTTCTCGCGCTCGCGCGCGGTGAGGGCGAATGGTGCCGACAGGCGATCGACGTCCCGGATTTCAACGCGAAACAGATCGCGAACCTGCCGACCCGTGACGTCTCGGCGCTGGCGCGCCAGCTGAGAGAGGGCCTCGACATCCTGGTCGACACCGTGTCGCATTTCAATGCACAAGTGCCGAAGATGCGATTCGACGGCGACCGGCTCATCCGGGCCGACGCCGCGCTGGGCATCCTCATCGGCGAGTTCGTGGTGCACGGGCACGACATCGCGCGTGCGGTGGGCGCGCGGTGGTGGGTCGAGCCCGACGTGGTGCTGATGATCATCCGTGGCCGACAACAGGTGCTGCCGAGCTGGGTGGACCAGACGGCAGCGGCGGGACACGACGGCACCTATGACATCCGATTGCGCGGGTGTTCGGAGCGCTACCTCTACGAGTTCACCGACGGCGAGCTGATCATCAACCCCGACGATCCCCGACGCGCCGAAGTCCACGTCAGCGTCGACCCCGCCGCGGCGCTGCTGATCGGTTACGGCCGGCTCTCCCCCACGTGGGCGGCGCTGACCGGCCGGGCATTCGCATGGGGAAGCAAGCCGTGGCTTGCGCCACGGCTTGCTCAGAAGTTCTTACCCGCCTGATTCAGCGGTTGGTTCGGTTCAGCGGTTGGTCGGCGAACCGGCCGGACGGCTGGCGCGACGTCCGCCCTGCGAACGTCCACCCGCACGATGCTGGTCACCGGAACGGGGCTGAGCCGCCGAGCGACCCTGTCCCGCCGAACGGGACTGACCGGCGGAGCGGCCGCCGGTGGCACGCTGTCCACCCGACCGGCGCTCGCCCCCGCGGCTCTCGCCGCCCTGACCGCGTGCCCCGCCTCGGCTCTCACCGCGGGCGGCGCCATTGCCGCGACCCTCGCCGCGCGAACGCCCCGGGTGTCCGCCGCGGCGACCACCCTGCGAACGACCGCCTTGCGAACGACCACCCTGCGAACGACCACCCTGGCCACCACGGGCCGCCTCGGCGGCCGCGCGCTCGGCAGCCGACACGCGGGGGGCCCGCTCGCCGACGAGCTCGTCGACGGCGCCGGCCTTGGCGTCGACCTGCTTCGGGGTGACCTTGATCTTGGCCTTGCGGAGCAGCTGCGAGACCTCACGACGCTGCTCGGGCAGGCACACGGTGACGACGTCACCGGAGCTGCCGGCGCGCGCGGTGCGGCCCGAACGGTGCAGGTAGGCCTTGTGCTCGGCGGGCGGATCGACGTGGACGACCAGCTCGATGCCGTCGACGTGCACACCGCGGGCGGCGACGTCGGTGGCCACGAGGACGCGCACGTCTCCCTCACCGAAGGCGGCGAGGTTGCGGTCGCGCTGGGCCTGGCTGAGGTTGCCGTGCAGGTCGACGGCCGGGATGCCCTGTTCGCTCAGCTTCTTGGCGAGCTTCTTGGCCTGATGCTTGGTGCGCATGAACAGGATTCGGCGACCGGCGCCGGAAGCGAGTTCGGCGACGAGGTCGGCCTTGCCCGCCGACGACACCTCGAACACGTGATGGGTCATGGCGGCGACCGGCGACTCGGCGGAGTCGACCGAATGCAGGACCGGGTTGTCGAGGAAGCGCTTGGCCAGCTTGTCGACGCCGTTGTCGAGGGTTGCCGAGAACAGCATCCGCTGACCCTCCGCCGGGGTGGCGGCGAGGAGCTTGGTGACGACCGGGAGGAAGCCCAGGTCGGCCATGTGATCGGCCTCGTCGATGACGGTGATCTCCACCTCGTCGAGCTTCACGATGCCCTGGCGCATGAGGTCTTCGAGGCGTCCCGGGCAAGCGACGACGATGTCGACGCCGCGGCGGAAGGCCTGTTCCTGGCGGGTCTGCTTGACGCCGCCGAAGACGGTGGTGACGGTGAGGCCGACGGCGGCCGCGAGCGGCTCGACGACAGCCGCGATCTGGGTGGCCAGTTCACGGGTCGGCGCCAGAATGAGGCCGGTGGGGGCACCGACGTAGCGCTTGACCTGCATCTCGGCGAGTCCGGCGACCAGCGGGATGGAGAAGGCGAGGGTCTTGCCCGAGCCGGTCTTGCCGCGGCCGAGGACGTCCTTGCCGTCGAGGGTGTCGGGCAGGGTGTCGGCCTGGATCGGGAAGGCGTCGGCCTTGCCCTGCGATGCCAGGACCTGGACCAGTTTGGTTGGTACGCCGAGGGATTCGAAGGAAACCTGGGGAGCGGTGGTGTCGGCGGGAGTGGTGTCGGCGACCTGGTTTGCAGGTGCCGAGGGGGTCTCGAGGACAGCAGTCATTATGTGAGCAGAGCTCTTCCTGTGCGTGGCACGCGAGCAGGACGACAGTTCACTGCCGATGGTCGGTGCCGATGGCGAACACGCGGGTACGCGGGCTCGTTCGCCGTATGAAGTCAATGGCAGGCGGTGGACATCTGAAGTCCGACCCGGCGACCACCTGAGTGGGCCCCGACCTGCGAGAGAAGCGTTCTACGACGCGTTGATGCAACCCGTCACGGGTGCAACACTGCGATCGACACTACGCGCCGGTAACGAAAGAAGCGAATCGTTGTGACCGAGGTCGCGGCTCAGAACGCCTCGCTCAGCATGACGGCGACGGTGCCGGGTTCCAGCGCGTCGAAGACATGCTCGACGTCACCGGGATAGGAGATGTAATCCCCGGGGCCGAGTTCTTCGGCGGCGTCACTCGGCCCCAGCCGTGCACGCCCGGTGCTGATGACCACGTGTTCGACGACGCCGCGCGCATGTGGCGCGGACACCCGCGGCTTGCCGGGCTCTGCCCGGATGACGTACATGTCGCGTCGGGAGCCGGGCGCGGCGGTCGACAGCAGGGTGGCCGAGTAATCGGCGTCTGCGGCGGGGATGAGGGGCCCCTCCCCGAACCGGATCACCTCGACGGTCGGCGCGGGTGAGTCCAGCAGCGCCGAGAACTGCACGCCGAGTGCCGTGGACAGCGACCACAGCGTCTCGACGCTGGGGTTCCCCTCGCCCGATTCGAGCTGGGACAGGGTCGACTTCCCGATACCCGCGCGACGCGCCAGCTCGGTGAGCGACAGTCCGGCACGTGCACGTTCGCGCTTCAGCGACGCGGCGACCAGCGCTTTCGGGTTCACCTGCCGAGATTCGTTCATCAAACCGTCCGATCGTCCATCTTGACGAACACCTGCTGTGTGTTCACTATGATAGTCATGCGTTCGGCATGGAGAACACTCGATTCGGCGACCCTGCGCGCCGTCGTCGTGATGTGCCTGTCGGTACTCGTGATCGGCGCGTCGTACGGGGTCGCGGCCCACAGCGCCGGCCTCGCCCTCTGGCAGATCGTGCTCATCGCGACCGTCGTGCTCGCCGGGTCGTCGGAGTTCGTCTTCGTCGGCGTCCTGGCCGCCGGGGGCGTCCCTGTTGTCGCCGCCCTCGCCGGACTCCTGGTCAACACGCGGAACTTCGGATACGGGCTCGCGGTGGGCAAACACCTGCGCGGGCTCCCGGAGGCCTTCCTCGGAGCACACCTGATCAACGACGAGACGGCCGCGATGACCACCGCGGAATCCGAGCCGCGGCGCGCCCGTGCGGCATTCCTGCTGTGCGGCTTGGGAATCCTCGTCTGCTGGCCGGTCGGAGCCGGACTGGGAGCCCTCCTCGGGAGCAGCGTCGCGAGTCCTGAAGCGCTGGGACTCGACGCCGCATTCCCCGCTCTGCTTGCCGCGCTTGCCATTCCGGCCTTGCGGACGCGCGCCACCTGGGCAGCGGTCGCCGTCGGCGGTGCCGTCGCGGTGGCCTCGACGCCGTTCCTGCCCGCCGGTTTGCCGATCCTGTGTGCACTGGCCGGATTCGCCGCCGTCGAAGCAGCCCGGCGGCTGCGGCCCCCGCTGCTCGAGCCGCGTTCTCCGCTGGTTGAGCCTGATTCTCTGCTGCTCGAGCCGCGTTCTCCGCTGGTCGATCCTGATTCTCTGCTGCTCGAGCCGCGTTCTCCGCTGGTTGAGCAGGCGAGGAGCGATAGCGACGAGCCGTGTCGAAACCACAGTGAGGCACCCCGATGATCTCCGGGTTCTCCCTCGGCATCGGAATCGCCGTCCTCGCTGTCGGCACCTACCTGATCCGGCTGGCCGGACCGCTCCTCCGCAACCGTCTCACGGTGTCGGCGACCGCGGAGAAGCTGATGGATCGGGCCACCGTGGTGTTGCTCGTGGCGGTGGCGCTGACCGGGGCCGTTTTCGCCGGTCACGACTTCGCCGGCTGGGCACGGCCCGCGGGCGTGGCCGTCGGCGTCGTCGCGGCCGTCCTGCGCGCGCCGATCGCGGTCGTGGTCATCCTCGCCGCCGCGACCGCCGCCGGGCTGCGCGCGATGGGGATCGCCTGAATTTTCCGCAAACCCAGCACTTTTCCAGATTTCCACCACCGTCGGCGCATCCTGTCAGGCTGTTTGTGAGACACCTGGCGGGGTGTGCGGGGATCGGAATGGGTGATGACTATCAGTGTCGAGGTCGGCCGTACTCCTAGTGGGCAGCGGTCGTATCCACTCGGTTTCAAAGTCGAGTTCCTGCAGTTGTGGGAT
>NZ_JANRHB010000069.1:0-2597 GCF_024733855.1 Gordonia sp. GONU | reverse complement strand
GGATGTTGTTTTGGGATTCTTCGCGTAGGCGAGAGATAAGAAGCATGTTGTAGTCGGCGCCGACCGCGACGAGGACTATGAAGGCCAGTAGTGGTACGGGCCAGGCGATATCGGTTTTGAGGATGTGTTGAAAGATCAGGACACCGATACCCAGTGCCGCGGTGTAGTTGAGTATGACGGTGCCCAGAAGGTATAGCGGCGCGATGAGTGCTCGGAGTAGGAGTATCAGGATCAGGCCGACGATGGTGAGGGTGGCCAACGCTAGGAGTCGGAAGTCTTCGGTGAGTAGACGTTGCAGATCGGCGTTGATGGCGGGGAACCCGGCTATCGCGATGTTGGAGTCCTGCAGGGTTGTGTTCGGTCTGGCGGCGAGTGCGACATCGGTGATTGTGTCGGCCAGTTGCATGGCCTCGGTGCTGTAGGGGTCGAAGCTGGTTTGTATTGCGTAGCGCACGGTATGGCCGTCGGGCGAGACGAACTGGCGAGCGACGTCGACGAAACGGCGGTCTGCGTTGGCCTGAGGTGGGAGGTAGAAGCCGGTTGCTGAGTTTGTTCCGGCGGTCTCGCGGGCGGAGGTTTGTAGTTGTGTGGCTAGCGCGGCCATCCCGGCGAGTTGTTGAAGGTTGCTGTCGATCAGCGCGGATACACCGGCGGCGAGTTGGCGTGATCCCGCCGCGAGTTGACTGATACCTGTTTGCAGTTGGGTGAGCTTGCCGGGAAGGTCTTGGCTGCTGATGCTTCCCAGCGTGGAGCCCAGTGAGTTGACGGTGGAAGTGAGTTGGTCGGTGACTGTTGAGATCGGTGTATCCAGCTGCGCGAGTTGTGTTGACAGCGTGGCGATCTGGTCGAGGGTCCCGTTGCTCAGTAGGGCGTCGAGATTGCGGGTCTGCGCGCGCAGAGCTGCGCACTGCAGGACTTGGGTGCACCAGGGCGCATTATCGAGGATGGGCAGGATCGAGGTCACTGTTGCCAGGGCTGCAGATGTTTGGCGGGTGAGCGCGGCCAGCTGTGGGGCATTCTGAGAAGCGCGATCGAGCGCTGGTGCAGATGCGGCGAGTTGGCGGAGTATCGGCTGGTACTGCTGAATTTGCTGCCCTGCTGTGCTTGCCTTATCGAGGATGCCGGCCAGGGGGGCCAAGTTGGTGCGTACCTGGGTGTCGAGCTGAGTAAGCCCGTCGGCGAGTTGGAATGCGCCGGTACGGAGCTGTTCGAGGTCACCTCGGCGGTTCTGGCCATCGTCGACCGCACCCGCCAGCCGGTCCCCGATCTGACCGTTCTGCCAGGACAGCTCGGCTTGCTCGAGCTTGTCCCCGGTGGGACGGGTAACACCGATGACTCGAGTCACTCCGGGGATCTGGGATACACGTGAGGCCATTTGCTCAAGATCGGCCAGCCCGCTGGCAGTACGGAGATCGATCGGTGCATCTACAACGAGGAACTCAGTGATAGTGACGTCTTGAGGGAAATGACGGTCGAGCAACGCGTAGCCTTCGTTGCTGTCGGTTGTCGCGGGCTGCCCCTCACGATCGTCGAAGGTGATCTGGATGCCCATCGCGAAGACGCTAAGCACGATTAGCCCGACCAGGGTTAGTGCCAGCAGAGGCACAGGACGCCGCACGACGAGCACGGCGACGCGATTCCAGTACTTTCGGGTCAGATCTCGTCTGGGTGCGCCCCAGCCGAATCGCGCCGCCCACAGCAACACCGGTGGTAGCAGGGTGACCGTGGCGAGGAATCCGATGAGGATGGCGATCGCGCATGCCGGACCCAAGGTGGAGAACACGCTCAGCTGACCAAACACCATCGCCAAAAAGGCCAGCGCCACCGTGGCAGCTGAAGCCAGGATGACCCGTCCGATAGTTGCTGTCGCGTCCACGAGCGCAACCTCAGTGGTAGCGTCCTGGCGTAGCCGTTCGTGATAGCGACTGATGAAAAAGACTGAGTAGTCGACCCCGGCTCCGAGCAGGATGACGGTCATGAACGCGACGGTGAACTGCGATACCGGCATACCGAGTTCGCCGAGTGCGGACAAGACCCCGCGGCCCACGCCGAGGCTGACACCGATCACCAACAACGGCACCAGCGCGGTGAACAGCGATCGGTAAACGATCAACAGAATGATCGCGATAAGCGCCACCGTCGCCACAGTGATCACGACTAAATCGCTTTCAGCACTGACGATCTGGTCACTGAAAGTGGCCGTCGGCCCGGTGACATGGACAGTGGTGTCCGTACCGTCAAACACGCGCTGCGCGGTTTGGCGCACGGTCTCCACAGCATGCGTGGCCGTTGGCCCTCCCAAAGTTCCGGTGACCCCGACAGGCAAGTACCAGGCTTGCCCGTCCTCACTCAAGGCCTGGCCGGCCGTCGTCGGATCGGAGAGCAAATCCCGCACTGACTGCACATCGTCGAAATTTTCGCGCAACTGCAGAACGAGCATGTCGTAGCGTTCCCGCGCCACGTCGGTGAACCCGTTCGGGTTCTCCATGGTCACGAAAACAGTGGTCTTGGCGCCCTTCTCACCGAACGCACCACCCATCTGATCGAGTGCTTGAAACGATGGAACCCCAGCAGGGATCGGATCAACAGACTGCTGC
>NZ_JANRHB010000068.1:0-2597 GCF_024733855.1 Gordonia sp. GONU | reverse complement strand
GCAGCAGTCTGTTGATCCGATCCCTGCTGGGGTTCCATCGTTTCAAGCACTCGATCAGATGGGTGGTGCGTTCGGTGAGAAGGGCGCCAAGACCACTGTTTTCGTGACCATGGAGAACCCGCGTGGGTTCACCGACGTGGCGCGGGAGCGCTACGACATGCTCGTTCTGCAGTTACGCGAGAATTTCGACGATGTGCAGTCGGTGCGGGATTTGCTCTCCGATCCGACGACGGCCGGCCAAGCCTTGAGTGAGGACGGGCAAGCCTGGTACCTGCCTGTCGGGGTCACCGGAACCTTGGGGGGGCCAACGGCCACGCATGCTGTGGAGACCGTGCGCCAAACCGCGCAGCGGGTGTTTGAGGGTACGGGCACCACTGTTCACGTCACCGGGCCGACGGCCACTTTCGGTGATCAGATCGTTAGTGCTGAAAGCGATTTGGTCGTGATCACTGTGGCGACGGTGGCGCTTATCGCGATCATTCTGTTGATCGTTTACCGATCGCTGTTCACTGCGCTGGTGCCGTTGTTGGTGATCGGTGTCAGCCTCGGCGTGGGCCGCGGGGTCTTGTCCGCGCTCGGCGAGCTCGGTATGCCGGTGTCGCAGTTCACCGTCGCGTTCATGACCGTCATTCTGCTCGGAGCCGGGGTTGACTACTCTGTCTTCTTCATCAGTCGCTATCACGAACGGCTGCGTCAGGACGCCACCACTGAGGTTGCGCTCGTGGACGCGACAGCAACCATTGGACGGGTCATCCTGGCTTCAGCTGCCACGGTGGCGCTGGCCTTTTTGGCGATGGTCTTTGGTCAGCTGAGCGTGTTCTCCACCTTGGGTCCGGCATGCGCTATCGCAATCCTCATCGGATTCCTCGCCACGGTCAGCCTGCTACCTCCGGTGTTGCTGTGGGCGGCGCGATTCGGCTGGGGCGCACCCAGACGAGATCTGACGCGGAAGTACTGGAATCGCGTCGCCGTGCTCGTCGTGCGGCGTCCTGTGCCGCTGCTGGCACTGACCTTGGTCGGGCTGGTCGTGCTCAGCGGCTTCGCGATGGGCATCCAGATCACCTTCGACGATCGTGAGGGGCAACCCGAGACAACCGACAGCAACGAAGGCTACGCGTTGCTCGACCGTCATTTCCCTCAGGACGTCACTATCACCGAGTTCCTCGTTGTAGATGCGCCGGTCGATCTCCGTACTGCCAGCGGGCTGGCCGATCTTGAGCAAATGGCCTCACGTGTATCCCAGATCCCAGGAGTGACTCGAGTCATCGGCGTTACCCGTCCCACCGGGGACAAGCTCGAGCAAGCCGAGTTGTCCTGGCAGAACGGCCAGATCGGGAACCGGTTGGCGGGTGCAGTCGACGATGGCCAGGACCGCCGAGGTGACCTCGAACAGCTCCGTACAGGCGCATTCCAACTCGCTGACGGGCTTACTCAGCTCGACACCCAGGTACGCACCAACTTGGCCCCCCTGGTCGGCATCCTCGATCAGGCAAGCACAGCCGAGCAGCAGATTCAGCAGTACCAGCCACTACTACGCCAACTCGCCGCCTCCGCACCAGCGCTCGATCGCGCTTCTCAGAATGCCCCACAGCTGGCCGCCCTCACCCGCCAAACATCTGCAGCCCTGGCAACAGTGACCTCGATCCTGCCCATCCTCGATAATGCGCCCTGGTGCACCCAAGTCCCGCAGTGCGCAGCTCTGCGCGCGCAGACCCGCAATCTCGACGCCGTACTGAGTAACGGGACCCTCGACCAGATCACTACGCTGTCAACACAACTCGCGCAGCTGGATACACCGATCGCAACAGTCACCGACCAACTCACTTCCACCGTCAACTCCCTGGGATCCACGCTGGGAAGCATCAATAGCCAAGACCTTCCCGGCAAGCTCACCCAACTGCAAACAGGTATCAGTCAACTCGCGGCGGGATCACGCCAACTGGCCGCCGGTGTGTCCGCGCTGATCGACAGCAACCTTCAACAACTCGCCGGGATGGCCGCGCTAGCCACACAGCTACAAACCTCCGCCCGTGAGACCGCCGGAACAGACTCAGCAACCGGCTTCTACCTCCCACCTCAGGCCAACGCAGACCGCCGTTTCGTCGACGTCGCTCGCCAGTTCGTCTCGCCCGACGGCCATACCGTGCGCTACGCAATACAGACCAGCTTCGACCCCTACAGCACCGAGGCCATGCAACTGGCCGACACCATTACCGCTGTCGCACACGCCGCCAGACCGAACACAACCCTGCAGGACTCCACCATCGCGATAGCCGGGTTCCCCGCCATCAACGCCGATCTGAAACGTCTACTCACCGAGGACTTTCGACTCCTAGCGTTGGCCACCCTCACCATCGTCGGTCTGATCCTGATCCTCCTACTCCGAGCACTCATCGCGCCGCTATACCTTCTGGGCACCGTCATTCTCAACTACACCGCGGCACTGGGTATCGGAGTCCTGATCTTTCAACACATTCTCAAAACCGATATCGCCTGGCCCGTACCACTACTGGCCTTCATAGTCCTCGTCGCGGTCGGCGCCGACTACAACATGCTTCTTATCTCTCGCCTACGCGAAGAATCCCAAAACAACATCC
>NZ_JANRHB010000067.1:0-4255 GCF_024733855.1 Gordonia sp. GONU | reverse complement strand
AACAAGCCGACATTCCGAGATCGGCAGACCACCCACGCCCACATACCACCACCCCCAAAACCGCACGCCCACAACACCCTCCACCACCACCGGCACACCACATCGGTGCATCCAGGCTGAGTCAAGAGGAGCGCAACCCTGCGATGAGATCGCGCGTCTGCGCGAGTCGAACCCGGTGACGCACGAGTTCGAGGAGGATCGATGAGTCAGACACATTTGTTGTTCATCCACGGTGCTGGTGGGTTCACCGACGACCGGCCGATCGCCGCCGGCCTGGGCACAGCGCTCGATGTGCCCGTCGACATGCCCGAGTTCTCCGCCGGCGACATGTCCCTGCAGGCGTGGGCCGACCCACTGCGCGCACGGCTGTCGACGATGGATGCCGACGACCTGCTCGTGGCCCACTCGTTCGGGGCGTCGGTGCTGCTGCACCTGCTGGCGGAGCCGGCGTATGCCGGACCGAGACGCGCTGTCCTCCTGGCGATGCCGAACTGGGGGCCGGACGGGTGGGCCATGGAGGAGTACGACTTCACCGGACCACCACCGCGCCATGTCGCACTGTCCCTGCACCACTGCGTCGACGACGAAGAAGTCCCGATCGGCCACCTGGATCTCAACGCCGCGCTGCTTCCCGACGCCCAGCTCCATCGTCACGAGACCGGCGGACACCAGTTCGTCGGACTGGTCGACGCCATCGCTGCCGATATGCGTCGCTGACGGCGACGGTTGCGCGTCAACGTTCTGACCATGACCCTGGGGAGACGGCGACCCCGGTCTCGGGAAGGCAGACATGATCGCGAACCGTTCGGCGGAAGAACCGGTCGGCATTCGCGCTGCGTCGCCGGCGGGGCGGTGGCTGCTCGTCGCCGCGGTCCTGGGGTCGGGCGTCGCATTCCTCGACGGCACGGTCGTGAACGTCGCGCTGCCGTCGATCGCCCGCGACCTCGACACCGGTCTGCGTGGACAGCAGTGGGTACTCGACGGCTATCTGCTGACGTTGAGCTCACTTCTGCTGTTGGGAGGCGTCGCCGGTGACCGGTACGGCCGTCGGCTCGTCTTCACCGGGGGCCTGGCGATGTTCGCGGTGGCGACGATCGGCTGCGGGGTGGCGCCGTCCGTCGAGTGGCTGGTGGTCGCACGGCTCGTTCAGGGCGTCGCGGCAGCGGCTGTCGTGCCGGGCAGCCTCGCACTCATCAACGCGGAGATCGCGCCGTCGGATCGCGGTGCGGCCGTGGGTCTGTGGGCCGGGATGTCGGGCGCGACCAGTGCGCTGGGACCGTTCGTCGGCGGGTGGCTCGTCGACGCGGCGTCGTGGCGCTGGACCTTTTTCCTGAGTGTGCCGCTGGCGGTGGGTGCGCTGGTCATCTCGATTCGGCATGTGCCCGAGTCCCGCGATCCGTCCGCGCCGCGTCGACTCGACGTCGCGGGCGCGGTGACGATGACGCTCGGTCTCGCTGGCGTCATCTACGCGCTGATCGAGGGCCCGTCGAGCGGCTGGTCCGCCGGTACGACGACCGCCGGTCTCGCGGGTGTGGCGGCTCTCGTCGCGTTCGTGGTCATCGAGACGCGGGTGCGGTCGCCGTTGTTGTCGCTGAGGCTGTTTCGATCGTCGCAGTTCACCGGCGCCAACCTGACGACGCTGCTGGTGTACGCGGGCCTGGGCGGCGCACTGTTCCTGCTTGCCCTGCAACTGCAGCAGAGCCTCGGATACTCGGCGTTCGAAGCCGGTGCGGCGATGTTCCCGAGCACGTTCATCATGCTGTTCGGTTCTCCGCTGGTGGGCAGGCTGGCCCAGACCACCGGGCCGCGGCTACCGATGACCGTCGGCCCGCTGATCGCCGCGGGTGGCTTCGCGCTCATGACGCGCGTGCAGCCGGGCACGGACTACCTGGCTCATGTGCTGCCCGGCGTCCTGGTGTTCGGGCTCGGGATGACGGTGACCGTCGCGCCCCTGACGTCGGCTGCCCTCGGTGCGGTCGACGATGCGCTGGCCGGGACCGCGTCGGGCGTGAACAACGCGGTGGCCCGCGTGGCCGGTCTGCTGGCGGTGGCGGTGTTGCCCGCGGTGGCCGGGATCGACGCCGGACCGGGCGAGCCTCTCGGCGACGGCTTCCGGACGGCGATGTACATCTGTGCAGCGGGTTGCGCTGTCGGGGGGCTCGTCGCCGCTCTGACGATCAGCTCGGGCGCCGGCTTCCGGCCGCAGGTCCGGGCCGGGATGGACACCGCTTGCCAGGATGCGTGCACCCGTCGCCGCTAGTCGGAACGCTTCCCGGTTCCGGCCGCGATCGCCCACAGCACCAGGACCGGCTGGAAGAACAGGCGCGTGAGCCGCTTCTGGTCGGTGTCGAGGCCGAAGGCGTCGATGTTTTCGACGTACTGGTGGATGTTGCCGGGGAACACCGCGACGAAGAATGCCGCAACGATCCACGAGACGATCTTGCGATGACGCGGGAGAGCGATGAGGGCTGCGCCCAATGCGATCTCCACCCCACCCGAGGCCAGGACCACGAAGTCCTTGCTGAACGGCACCCAGTCGGGGACCTGTGCCTGGAACTCGTCGCGTTGTGCGGTCAGGTGACCGATGCCGGCGATCGCCAGGATTGCTCCGAGCGCGATCCGGGCGATGGCGCGGCCCAGCGGCTGGCGGGTGGAGGTGGGGGACAGGACCGACATGCAAGCTCCTCGGATGTTGGCGTGTGCGTTGCGTTCCCCGTGGTTCGTGGCCGAGGCGGCTCTCGGACTGCCCCGGAGTGAGACTCGGCGAGTCGACCCGCTGACTCCAACGTCAAATTTAGTCGCGGTATCAACTAATGTGTGGTACATATGTGACCCCGGACACCGTCGTCCGGGATATTTGTCCGCACGGAGGTCAGCCCATGCCCCTCGACTCGATGTCGGTCCGCCGACACCCGTCCATAGACCGCTTGTTCGCCACGCGACTCGGGGATCGGTCATGACGCTGAAGTCGGTATGGGATGCGCTGAAGGCTTCCGCAGGGGTGGTCGTCACGGCGGCGGCGTTCGCCGTCGGACTGGCGGTACTGGTCGTGGCGCAGGTCGTCGTCTTCACGGCCCGCGTGGCGGTCGACCTCCCGGGCTGAACCACCCCTGCTGCCGATCGATCCGCCTGCTGGTTGAGTAGGCGAGGAGCTTGCGACGAGCCGTATCGAAGCCAGCCGAACGCTCGTGAGCGCTTGACCAGAACCGATCGATCAGGAATCGAGAAGCGCGAACGCTTCGACGCGCCATAGCGTCGAAGCATGACGAACATCAACGCACTCACCCTCGAAGTTCCGGACATCAGCGCTGCGGAGGTCTTCTACGACAAGGCTTTCGGACTCGGCGATCGGCTGCGGTTCCAGGCCGCCGCATCGCCGAGCCAAGGCTTTCGCGGTTTCGTGATCTCGCTCGTGGTCGCCGACCCGACGGTCGCCGATTCCTTCCTCGAACCCGCGATCGACGCCGGCGCCACCGTGCTCAAGCCCGCCAAGAAGTCCTTCTGGGGCTACGGCGGCGTGGTCCAGGCGCCCGACGGCGCGATCTGGAAGGTCGCCAGCTCGTCGAAGAAGCCGACCGGTGCACGGGCCCGGGAGTTCGACGACCTGGTCCTGCTGCTCGGCGTCGACGACGTCGCGGCCACCAAGCAGTTCTACGTGGACCGGGGGTTCGTGGTCGGCAAGAGCTACGGCCGCAAGTACGTCGAGTTCGAGAGCGGCCCGGACTCGGTGAAACTCGCGCTCTACGGCCGGAAAGCCGCGGCCAAGGATGCCGGCGTCGACGCCGCGGGTTCCGGGTCGCATCGGCTGATGATCGGCGGTGACGCCGGGCAGTTCGTCGATCCGGATGGGTTCAGTTGGGAGTGACTCTTCTGTAGGATCTCATCCTCTTTGTCAGTCGCGAACTGGGGTTTCTCATGATCTTGTCACCTGTGGGTTCTCACTAACTTGTCAGAATCCTCAGGCCAGCACTGCTCCCCGGCCGGCGCGTCATAGTTCGAGGTTGCAGTGCTGAAGCGGCGGGTTGCTAGGAGACCGCTACGCGACGTGAACTGCGGCTTGTGAATGGTCGAACCGTCCGACCGGCTGAACAAGGGCGATCGAACGCCGGCCGGTGTCGTGGCGATGTTCCCGGATGTGACGTGTAAGGGCTCGGGACATGCTTGACGTCGTGTCGTCGGGACATCGTTGACGTCTCACGCTTGTCGGTGGTCGCAGTCAGAGTGTGGGGGGTGTCCTTCTCTGCTGAGACTGAAT
>NZ_JANRHB010000066.1:0-5134 GCF_024733855.1 Gordonia sp. GONU | reverse complement strand
CCATCAAGTCGCGCATCGCGCTGGAGCCGCAATGGCCGCCCATTCGGTGTGGATAGGTGTCGAGCAATGACTCGGACATTGTCATGGTCTCCCTAGTGGTGGTGGACACTGTGCGACGGGATCTGGCCGACAGGTGGTGGCACGGGTGTTCGAGCGGGCAGTAACCTGCGGCGGTAGCCCGCCGGAGCGCACACTATGCGCGGAATGCGTCGGACGGAGCTGGCCGTCCCGAGAAGATCAGAGGGCCGTAGGCATGCCGCAGGCCCGCCAGGATTTCCTCGAGGGGCAAGTCGTTGTAGACGCCGCGTTCGTGCACGTACTCCATGTGCGCGGAGCCGTCCGCCGCGTGCGCGTGAAACAACGCGTCGCGATCGCCGGTGAAGTCGATAGGTGGGACCCCGAATCGAGTGCACAATTCAATGTTGAACGCGGGTGTAGCTTTCAACCAGCGCCCCTCGATGTAGACGTGGCTGTATCCGTGATATACGAAGACGTCGGTTCCCATGAGTTCGCGCAGCGCGTCGGTCTGCAGATGATTGCGTACATCAGCGAAGCCGAGCCGGGCCGGTATGTTTGCCGCGCGGAACGCGGCTGTCAGTACGACCGCTTTGGGTACGCAGTACCCACGTCCGGACTCGATGACATGGCTGGCCCGGTAATGATCGGGCTTGTCAGAGACGGTGTAGGGGTCGTAACGGATCTGGTCTCGGACTGCGGCGAAGAGGCGCCGCGCCTTCTCGCGATCGGTGTCCGCGTCGCCGACCGCGTCTTGGGTGAAGGCCTGCACGGTCGCGTGATGGATGTCGAGGAAGGTCGATGCTGTGAGCGCCGCCGCCGGCCTTTCCGCTGCCGCGGGTGATGTGGTCATGGTGTGGCTCCGATCAGTTCGGACCTGTCGAGCGACGAACGCTGTGCGATCGTACGCTTCGCGTTCATGAAATCCTTGGGTCTGTTGACGCAGTCCGCGGCGATCAGCTCGCCGTCGTTGAAGTAGTAACAGGTGAAGTCACGGTCGTGGTCAGGGTCACCGCTGACCAGTACCTCGTCGTACCCGGTGTTGAGCCCGGCGATCTGCAGCTTCAGATCGTATTGATCGGACCAGAACCAAGGCAGCGCGGTGAGACCGGCTTCGTTGCCGCAGATGGTCGCTGCCGCGACCTTGGCCTGCTCGGTGGCGGCCGCCACACATTCGAGGCGGACGCGCCTGTCGTACCGTGCGATCCGTTGGTTGACGCAGTCGCCGGCGGCGACGATGTCGGGGTCGCTGGTGCGTGCATGGTCGTCGACGATGACTCCGTCGTCAACCTCGAGGCCCGCGGCGACCGCGAGATCCGTGTTGGGAATGATGCCGACACCGACGATGACGAGGTCCGCGGCCAGGGTCTCACCGTCGGCGAGCACCACCTCTTCGACTCGCCCCTCCCCGCGAAAACCCTCGACCAACGCGCTGGTGCGAACATCGACACCCTCGGTCCGGTGGGTACGGTCGAAAAACCTCGAGACCACCGGCGCGGTCACCCGCTCGAGCACGCGTTCCGCAGCCTCGAGAACAGTGACGTCCACACCCTGAGCTCGAAGTGAGGCGGCCGTCTCCAGGCCGATATAGCCGCCGCCGACGATGACGGCCCGGCAACCTGGCACCACCGCGGCACGGATGGCCTCGACGTCGGTGGCGGTGCGCAAGTAGTGGACGCCCGTCAACTCGGCGCCCGGAACGGTCAGCGCGCGGGCGCGCGCGCCGGTGCACAGTGCCAGCGTGGCGTAAGACACCACGTCTCCACTGTTGAGGGTGACGGTGTGCGCGGAACGGTTGATCGCCGTCGCCGTTCCGTCCACGAGCTCGATCCGCTGCTTGTCGTAGAACTGACGTCCGCGGATCGCGCAGTCATCAAGCTGTGATGCACCTGCCAGGTATGCCTTGGACAGCGGTGGACGCTGGTAGGGGAGCCTGCCCTCGTCGCCGATCAGCAAGACATCCCCGGCCCATTTCTCCTTTCGGAGAGCGCCCGCGAGTTGGACGCCGGCGTGGCTCGCGCCGAGGATGACGACCTGATCAGCCGTCACATTTCCCCCTTGGGGGTCAGGCGAACCATCATCTTGCTGATCCCACGGACAAAGTTCGATTGCACGTACTCCGGCTCACCCACCACCTCGATGTTGTCGAAGCGAGGGAGGAGCTCCTCCCACAGGATGCGTAGCTGGAGCTCGGCGAGCCGGTTGCCCATGCAGCGGTGTACACCGAAACCGAACGCGATGTGGTTGCGGGCGTTGGCCCGGTCGATGATGAGCTCGTCTGGACGCTCGAAGACGCGCTCGTCTCGGTTGCCCGAGGCGTACCACATCACCACCTTGTCACCCTTGCGGATGAACTGGCCGCCGAGCATGACGTCCTTCTTGGCGACCCTGCGCATGTAAGCAAGAGGGGTCTGCCAGCGGATGATCTCCGACACCGCGTTGGGGATGAGGTCGGGGTTGGCCTTGAGCTTCTCGAACTGCTCGGGGTATTCGTTGAGGGCCAGCACTCCGCCGCTCATGGAGTTGCGGGTCGTGTCATTGCCGCCGACGATCAGCAGCACGAGGTTACCGAGGAACTCCATGGGGCGATCGTCGAGGAGGTTCTTGGTGTCCTCGTTGCTTTGCAGCATGGTGATGAGGTCGAAGCCAGGCTCTTCGCCGGCCACGGTACGTGCCGCCTTGTCCCGCCACAGCGAACTCAGGCCTTGCGCCATCGCGACCATCTCACGGAAGACCCTGTCGTTGTCCGAGGGGCCGCCGTTGGCCTGCTCCATCGAGGTCGCGAGGTCGGACCATTCGACCAGCTTGTGCCGCTTGTCGTAAGGGAAGTCAAGTAGCGTCGCGAGCATGCGTGCAGTGAGTTCGATCGACACAGTCTGGACCCAGTCAAACGGCTCGTTGAGTGGGAGGCCGTCGAGGACTTCGCGGACGCGCGCGCGGATGAGCCCCTCCATCTCACGAAGGTTCTTCGGAGCCACCACGCCCTGCACTGCGGCGCGCTGCTTGTCGTGCCGGGGCGGATCCATCGCGATGAACATCGCGATGTCCATGAAACGCGGGGGCCTGCCGATGATGATGAACGGTTCGGCGGAGAACGCCTCGTGATTCTTGTCGACCGCGATGATGTCGGCGTGTCGCGTGACCGACCAGAACGGACCGAAGGGGCTCTCCGAACGGAAGTGCACCGGCGCCTCGTTGCGGACACGCTCGAAGTACGAGCGCCACATACCCTGGCGATACAGGAACGGGTTACTCAGGTCGATTTCGGCGAGATCGACCTCGTCCACCGGCGGGATCGGGGTCTCGGTGAAGATCTTCTGGCCGTCGGTCCTTGTGACGATTCGGCGGGTCTTGTCATAGACATGCGCCCCCCGGATCTGAAGGTCGATCGGGATCATTGATTGCGCCTTCTCGGCGACGGTGGCTGCGATGCTCATGATTGCATTCCTTCGTCGTTGCGGGTCAGAGTTGGAATTCCGGGAGGCGAACAGTCAGGCCGTCCCACTCCTCAGTCGCGATCATCTGGCAGGACAGCCGCGAGGTTCCTTCCCGTTCCGGATGCATGCTCAGCATCTCTTCCTCGCCCTCGCCGCTGCGCCCGACGGTCTTGATCCACGCCGGGTCGACAATGACGTGACACGTACCGCAGGCCGCTTCGCCACCACAATCACCGTCGATGCCGGGGACGGCTTCGTCGACGGCGGTCTGCATGAGCGACTTCCCCTCCACGAGATCGGCTTCGTAGTCGTCTCCATCGTGGGTGATGTATGTGATCGTGGCCATGGCCACCTCCTTGCACGTATGAGGTTCCCCTTGAGTGTGAATGTGCGGATCCCGACCGATCCATGTGTGAACGTCGCAATCTGTTGTTAATCTGGCTCACGTGACCCTCGGTGAATCCGGTGTGCCCCCGTTGGCGTTTGCACAGCTTCTCGACAGCGGTGCGCTGGGCACGGAGGCGACGAGCGCATTCGGTCGGATAATGGCCCAGGAGGGCACCGACCTCAGAACGTTGATCACGCAAGAAGCGCAGGTGCCGATGCAATGGTTTCATGACGTGTATCCGACGATGGGGCCGCACGACGGGTTTCGGCTGGGCCTCGCATTCGCTGAGCACGCTCAGCTGACCTCCTTCGGTCCACTGAGCCTGCCGCTGGTCAGTGCCGGGTCGGTCGTTGACATCGTCGAGTTGCTTCGTTTTCTGCCGTTGATCTCGACGGCGCTAAGTGCGGACTTTCATCATGGCGCCAGTGGTCTTACCATCGGTCTCGCAGGGCGCACCGACAGCGCGGGTACCGACTGCTTTGCCGTCACTTATGGGGGCCTGACCGTTCTGCGTCTGGTGAAAATACTCACAGGAGATGTGTCCTCAGCAGAGTTACACCTGACCTGCCCGGCGCCGACCGAGCCGCTGAACGTGGGAGAGATAGGGCATCGAGTCGTCTTCGATGCGCCAGCGTCATTTGTTCGCATACCAGCCGAGGCGCTTCATGAGGTGTGCCGCTTTTCCGATCCCGTCGCCTACCGGATCGGTACCGCCGAACTGCGACGGCTCTGCGATCAGCGGCGTCACAACTCGTACACGCAGCGCGTCCGAGCCCAGTTTGATGCAGACCCTGCTCGAGTCAACGCTAGTCGGATCGCAGCAGAGCTGTCGGTATCGGTAAGCACACTCAAACGGCACCTACACGCCGAGGGCACCACCCTGCGCCGCCTACGACAGCAATTCATGCAGGAGCACGCCATCCTCCGACTTCTCGATCCCGGCGTCGGAATCGGCCAGATTGCTACCGAACTGGGGTACTGCGACGTCGCAAGCTTTTCTCATGCGTTTGCTCGGTGGGTCGGCTGCTCCCCGTCGCAGTTTCGACTTCGACGTGCACGCCCGCCAGCCGCATGAATGCTCGACCAGCCCAATCGGGGCGTCAGCTGATTACACCACAACGAATTTCGCGACTGGTTCATAACGTTTCGATACGGTAACCCGGGCCCGCCCCGTCCGAAGCGCACGGTCGTTACAAGTCAGCCAGCATCGCCTACGCGGCAATTCTCAGCCACACCTCAACGTCTGCCGCCTCGCCGAGGACACCAGCCGGTTCGTTCTAGCCACCGTTATGGC
>NZ_JANRHB010000065.1:1950-3455 GCF_024733855.1 Gordonia sp. GONU | reverse complement strand
GTCCTGTGATGGGGTGGGGAGCGGTCGAGTGGTGGTCGGTGTGTGTTGTTTGAGAAGTGCATAGTGGATGCGAGCATCTTTATTTCAAATCAACAATTTTTTGTTGGTCTGTGATTTAGCAGAAAGAATGTTTTGTGATGTCTACATTCGATCCTCGCCGAACATGATCCTTTGGGGTTGTGTGCAGCTTTCGGGTTGTGTGGTGGGGGTGGTTTGTAGGTGTTGTTGTAAGTGTGTAAGGGCGTTCGGTGGATGCCTTGGTACCAGGAGCCGATGAAGGACGTGGTAGGCCGCGATAGTCCTCGGGGAGTTGTCAAACGAGCTGTGATCCGAGGGTGTCCGAATGGGGAAACCCAGCACGAGTGATGTCGTGTTACCCACCTCTGAATGTATAGGGGGTGTGGAGGGAACGTGGGGAAGTGAAACATCTCAGTACCCATAGGAAGAGAAAACAAAATGTGATTCCGTGAGTAGTGGCGAGCGAAAGCGGATGAGGCTAAACCATGCGCATGTGATACCGGGTAGGGGTTGTGTGTGTGGTGTTGTGGGGTTCATCTTCTTCCATCTACCTGTGGAAGCGTGAGTCAGAAAACTGTGTGTTAGGTGAAGTGGCCTGGAATGGTCTGCCGTAGACGGTGAGAGTCCGGTAGCTGAAAACACATGGTCTTGCGTGATGTTCTCCCAAGTAGCAGCGGGCTCGTGGAATCTGCTGTGAATCTGCCGGGACCACCCGGTAAGCCTGAATACTTCCTGGTGACCGATAGCGGACAAGTACCGTGAGGGAAAGGTGAAAAGTACCCCGGGAGGGGAGTGAAATAGTACCTGAAACCGGACGCTTACAATCCGTCAGAGCCTGCGCCTTCGGGGTGGGTGATGGCGTGCCTTTTGAAGAATGAGCCTGCGAGTTAGTGCTCGGTGGCGAGGTTAACCCGTGTGGGGTAGCCGTAGCGAAAGCGAGTCTGAATAGGGCGTTTGAGTCGCCGGGTCTAGACCCGAAGCGGAGTGATCTACCCATGGCCAGGGTGAAGCGACGGTAAGACGTCGTGGAGGCCCGAACCCACTTCAGTTGAAAATGGAGGGGATGAGCTGTGGGTAGGGGTGAAAGGCCAATCAAACTCCGTGATAGCTGGTTCTCCCCGAAATGCATTTAGGTGCAGCGTCACATGTTTCTTACCGGAGGTAGAGCTACTGGATGGCCGATGGGCCCCACAGGGTTACTGACGTCAGCCAAACTCCGAATGCCGGTAAGTGAGAGTGTGGCAGTGAGACTGCGGGCGATAAGGTTCGTAGTCGAGAGGGAAACAGCCCAGATCGCCGGCTAAGGCCCCTAAGCGTGTACTAAGTGGAAAAGGATGTGGGGTCGCGAAGACAACCAGGAGGTTGGCTTAGAAGCAGCCACCCTTGAAAGAGTGCGTAATAGCTCACTGGTCAAGTGATCCTGCGCCGACAATGTAGCGGGGCTCAAGTACACCGCCGAAGCCGCGGCACTCACACAATAGCCCGTT
>NZ_JANRHB010000065.1:0-1850 GCF_024733855.1 Gordonia sp. GONU | reverse complement strand
CAGGTGTGTGGGTGGGTAGGGGAGCGTCCTGCATCCGTGGAAGCCACAGAGTGATCTAGTGGTGGAGGGTGTGGGAGTGAGAATGCAGGCATGAGTAGCGAAAGCAGAGTGAGAAACTCTGCCGCCGAATGACCAAGGGTTCCTGGGCCAGGCTAATCCGCCCAGGGTGAGTCGGGACCTAAGGCGAGGCCGACAGGCGTAGTCGATGGACAACGGGTTGATATTCCCGTACCCGTGTATCCGCGCCCATGCTGAATCAGTTGTACTAACCATCCAGATCCCCCAGGAGCACCTTCGGGTGCCGGGTGGGGTGATGCATGGGACCTTGGCTGGTAGTAGGCAAGCGATGGGGTGACGCAGGAAGGTAGTGGGGCCAGTCAGTGGTTGTACTGGTGTAAGCCTGTAGGGCGTGTTCTAGGCAAATCCGGAACACATACAGCCTGAGAGGTGATGCGTAGCCGTTGCGGTGAATTCCATGATCCTATGCTGCCGAGAAAAGCCTCTAGTGAGTTGGTACACGGCCCGTACCCCAAACCAACACAGGTGGTCAGGTAGAGAATACTAAGGCGATCGAGAGAACTGTGGTTAAGGAACTCGGCAAAATGCCCCCGTAACTTCGGGAGAAGGGGGACCCATCCTGGTGACGAGATTTACTCTCTGAGCTGGTGTGGGTCGCAGAGACCAGAGAGAAGCGACTGTTTACTAAAAACACAGGTCCGTGCGAAGTCGTAAGACGATGTATACGGACTGACGCCTGCCCGGTGCTGGAAGGTTAAGAGGACCGGTTAGTTCCTTTCGGGGAGCGAAGCTGAGAATTTAAGCCCCAGTAAACGGCGGTGGTAACTATAACCATCCTAAGGTAGCGAAATTCCTTGTCGGGTAAGTTCCGACCTGCACGAATGGCGTAACGACTTCTCTGCTGTCTCAACCACAGACTCGGCGAAATTGCAGTACGAGTAAAGATGCTCGTTACGCGCGGCAGGACGAAAAGACCCCGGGACCTTCACTATAGCTTGGTATTGGTGTTCGGTTCGGTTTGTGTAGGATAGGTGGGAGACTGTGAAGTGGGCACGCCAGTGTTCATGGAGTCGTTGTTGAAATACCACTCTGATCGTATTGGACTTCTAACCTCGGACCCTGATCGGGTTCAGGGACAGTGCCTGGTGGGTAGTTTAACTGGGGCGGTTGCCTCCTAAAAGGTAACGGAGGCGCCCAAAGGTTCCCTCAGCCTGGTTGGCAATCAGGTGTTGAGTGTAAGTGCACAAGGGAGCTTGACTGTGAGACGTACATGTCGAGCAGGGACGAAAGTCGGGACTAGTGATCCGGCACCGGCAAGTGGAAGCGGTGTCGCTCAACGGATAAAAGGTACCCCGGGGATAACAGGCTGATCTTCCCCAAGAGTCCATATCGACGGGATGGTTTGGCACCTCGATGTCGGCTCGTCGCATCCTGGGGCTGGAGTAGGTCCCAAGGGTTGGGCTGTTCGCCCATTAAAGCGGCACGCGAGCTGGGTTTAGAACGTCGTGAGACAGTTCGGTCTCTATCCGCCGCGCGCGTAAGAAACTTGAGGAAACCTGTCCCTAGTACGAGAGGACCGGGACGGACGAACCTCTGGTGTGCCAGTTGTCCCGCCAGGGGCACCGCTGGTTAGCTACGTTCGGAAGGGATAACCGCTGAAAGCATCTAAGCGGGAAGCCTGTTCCAAGATGAGGTTTCTCACCCCCTTTGCGGGGTTAAGGCCCCCTACAGACCATGGGGTTGATAGGCCAGAACTGTACGCACAGCAATGTGTTCAGGTGACTGGTACTAATCGGCCGAGGACTTACCAACAACACCCACACACCACAAAA
>NZ_JANRHB010000064.1:0-6425 GCF_024733855.1 Gordonia sp. GONU | reverse complement strand
GGCCAGGTCGTCGAGGACGGGCGTCGGGCCGGTGACACGGACCTGCGTCAGTGCGCCGAACACCGCCAGCAGTGCCGCGACGAAACCGACGAACCGGAAGCGCGGTTCGACGTCGAACCGCGGAGAGAGGTCGATTCCGTTGCCGCCCAGGGCATCCCGCAAGGGGCCGGCGATCGGCGCGGCCACGACCACCTCCGCCCGACGACGCTGGGCGCGCGCGGCGGCATCCGCCAGCGCCATGTCTCCGGCATCCTCGCCGGCCACGATCACGACGTCGAGAGGACCGACCCAGCCAGGCAGGACGGGACCACTCACGACCGGGACGTCGACACGCGCTGCGAGGGTGGCGACACTCAGCTCGGCCGCCCGATGCGAGACCTCGCTGGAACCGTGGACGACCACGATGCTACGTGGTCGGAGGTCCGCGAGAGGGGCGAGGACACCCTCACGAACGGCCTCGGCGGTGGCACGGACCTGCGCTCCGGCGAGCGCGACGGCCCGCAGCAGTCCGTCGACGTCCGCGGAGAACAACTCCTCGGCATCGTCGAGGTCGGGTGTACCGGTACGCATGGAACCAGCGTAGCCAGGTGCGGGGACACACGCCCGGGTACGCGACACAGTCACCCGTTCGATTCTCGGACCGGGTTCGGACGGGCGGGCGGGTCCGGGCCGGAGCACGAATGATCCGCGGCCCCCGACGGCGACAACGGGTTCCACGCCCCCCGCGTGGTGGTGTCCGCTCAGTCGACCGGATCCGGGAGTACGCGGAGATGACCGCGGCGGCCCGGACGTGGCCGCGTCTGGTGGCGCGGCACTCCCGGAACGGCCGGCGGCTGCGACGGCGAGTCGACCGGCCCGGCGCGATGGCGGCCGCTCCGGCGATCCGCGAGGGCGGCCTCGTAGGCGGCATCGGCCGCGCGTGCCTCGTCCCGAGCCCGCGAGTCGAAGGCGTCGAGGGAGTCCACCGGCATCCGATCCGAACCACGACCGAGGGGCCCGCGATCGACGAAGCCCGGGCGCGCACCCCCGGCGACGGCGCCGGCCTCGCGGACGGCCTCGGCGAGGGCGGTCAGTTCGTGGTCCTCGGCAGGTGCCGAGAATCCCCGCTCACTGCGCAACATCTCCCACCCCCGCGGCACGGTGATCCGCCGGGCGTGATCGTCGCACAGATCCCAGGAATGCGGCTCCTCCGAGGTCGCCAGTGGACCGATCACCGCAGTCGATTCGGCGTAGACGAAGGTCAGGGTAGCCACCGCGGATCGGGCGCAGCCGGGTCGGCAGCACAGACGGGGAAGCTTCACGTGACGAGATTAGCCCGCCCTGTCCGCAACCACAGATTCGACACGCTCACAACGGGCCGAGGCGGGGGCGACACGAGCCACTGCGACCTCTTAGACTCGCGCCATGCGCATCCACCCGAAGCCGACGCAGCGCGGCTCATACGGCCAGCCGGGACTTCGTCGTGGCCGACGACGGGTCGAACGGTACCGAGACCGGCGAGGACGCGGCCTGCGTTCCCCGCTGCTGCCGCAGAACGTCCCCGCCTACAACACCCGATCCGATGAGTTCGACGCCGTCGCGCTGGAGGCCTTCGCCGAGATCGACGCGCAGTGGCACGATCAGCTCTCCGGACTCGACATCGCCGTCGACGAGATCCCGCGCCTGCTCCCCCGAGATCCCGAGACCGTCGAGTGGCCCGACGAGGTGACCGCCGACGGTGCGGTTCCGCTTGCACGGCTGATCCCGGCGGGGATGGACGTCCACGGGGTTCCGACGCGGGCTCAGATCATCCTGTTCCGCCGGCCGCTGGAGTCCCGCGCGAAGAAGGGGACAGATCTTCTCGAGTTGGTACACGAGGTTCTCGTCCAGCAGGTCGCGACCCACCTGGGCGTCGACGAAGACACGATCGACCGCGGACCTGAATGATCCGCGGTCGATGATCGCGTTCGACGATGACCGTCGAGCGTCCAGCTGTCGCTGGTCTATTCGTCTGTTCTGACGACGCCGTTCCGGCGACGTCGGTCAGATGATGCCGCGCTTGATGCGACGGCGCTCGCGCTCCGACAGCCCGCCCCAGATACCGAAGCGTTCGTCGTTGTGGAGCGCATACTCCAGGCATTCCGCCTTGACCTCGCAGCCCTGGCAGATGCGTTTGGCCTCACGTGTCGATCCACCCTTTTCCGGGAAGAACGCCTCGGGATCGGTCTGCGCACACAGTGCGCGGTCCTGCCACTGCTCCTCGACCGCGTCGAACAGGTCGTCGAAGTCGTTGGGCACCAGGGCCAGATGACGACGACCCGCCGACTCGTCCGCGTCGGCACCGGCGAGACCGGTTGCGTCGGCGGCGAATTCGACTGAGGCCGCACGCGCGGTGCCGCCGATCATCGAATCGTCAACGGGGCCAAGGGTACGGAATTCTGGGGTACCGATCTCCGGGGCGGATGTCATCACGGGAGACTCTGCGATGAATTGCGGGCGATCATGTGGTTCAAGCGGATTGCCGATCGGGTTGTTCAAAGCCATCGTCGGCGCCTCCTAGCTCGGGATGTTGGTCGTAATCTGTCCTTTGCGAACACGACGTGCTGCCGTACCCACCACTGCTGCCACACCACTTGTACTCCGGGTGCGCGAACTCCCTGCATCCGTTGTACACAGCGCCCGAGCGACGGCACTCGATGCCGGCACCGACCCTCTGCCGAGTTCGAACACATGATCGAATCCCTTGGAGGCCAGTAGTTCTCGACTTCGAATGTTCTCGATCTCAAACTCGGAATGACACTGATGTGATTAGACACGCCGAGGGCGGTCCCGGTCAAGTTGAATCGAAGAATTCCCTTTACCATCGCGTGCCGACAAATCTGTGACTCGACACGACGATGACGCGAAGGCGAAGCGAAGATCACACTCACGAGCCCTCCTCCCAGCCCGCCGGACGGGCATGACAGCGGCGTACGAACCCTCGCGGCCGACCACTAGAGTGGCGGTGTGAAGGAGTACCTGCTGTGAAGGTGACCGTACTCGTCGGCGGCGTGGGGGGTGCCCGTTTCCTCCTCGGACTGCGCGAATTGCTGGGTGTCACCCCGTTCCCGCCGCATCCGGACGACCCCACTCTCGGTGTCGGCGAACATCAGATCACCGCGATCGTGAACGTCGGCGACGACGCGTGGATGCACGGCGTGCGCATCTGCCCCGACCTCGACACGTGCATGTACACCCTGGGCGGTGGCATCGACCCCGAACGTGGGTGGGGCCGGCGCGGTGAAACCTGGCACGCGAAAGAGGAACTCGCCGCCTACGGGGCGGACCCGGACTGGTTCGGCCTCGGCGACCGTGATCTCGCCACCCATCTGATCCGCACCCAGATGCTCGACGCCGGGTACCGGTTGTCCGATGTGACCGCCGCCCTGAGCCGCCGATGGAACCCGGGGGTGCGCCTGCTGCCGGTGACCGACGACCGGCACGAGACCCACGTGGTGATCGCGAAACCGGACGGCGACGAGGGCGAGCGGGTCGCGATCCACTTCCAGGAATGGTGGGTGCGCCACCGGGCGCAGGTCCCGACCTTCGGCTTCGCGCAGGTGGGCTCGGACGACACCACGCCCGCACCCGGTGTCCTCGACGCGATCGCCGACGCCGACGTCATCGTGCTCGCGCCGTCGAATCCGGTGGTGAGCATCGGTGCGATCGTGAGTGTTCCGGGAATGCGCAGCGCACTGCGGACCACGACGGCCCCGGTGGTCGGCGTCTCCCCGGTCATCGACAACCGACCGCTGCGCGGTATGGCCGACGAATGCCTGTCGGTGATCGGCGTGGAATCGTCGGCCGAGGCCATCGCCGCCCATTACGGGGCCCGCAGCGGCAACGGCATCCTCGACGGCTGGCTGATCGCCGAGGGCGACCACGCACGCGTCGACGGCATCTCGATCGGTTCGGCCCCGCTGCTGATGACCGACCCGCAGGCCACCGCGCAGATGATCCGTGCGGCCTGCGCGCTCGTCGACGTGGCGCTGCCGGACCAGAACGTGGGCACCGCGTGAGCGAGCTCGCCGATCATCGCGCCCCGGACGGCCTGGAGATCCGGCCCGTCACCGGGCTCCCCGAATTCACCGACGAATCCGACGTCGCCGCCGAGGTCCTCGCCGCCGCACCGTGGCTGGAATCCGGCGATGTCCTGGTGGTGACGAGCAAGATCATCTCCAAGGCCGAGGGCCGCATGGTCGACGCACCCGCCGACCCGGAGGAACGTGATGCGCTGCGGCGCAAGCTCGTCGAGGCCGAGTCGGTGCGCGTGCTCGCCCGCAAGAACCGCACGCTCATCACCGAGAGCCGTCTGGGTCTGGTCCAGGCCGCAGCCGGGATCGACGGTTCCAACGTGCGCTCCGACCAGCTGGCCCTGCTCCCCGAGGATCCGGACGGCAGCGCGGCACGGTTGCGGGCCGCCATCGCCGAGCGAACGGGCCTCGAGGTCGCGGTGATCATCACCGACACGATGGGCCGTGCGTGGCGCACCGGGCAGACCGATGTCGCGATCGGCTCGGCGGGCATCGCCGTCACCCACCCGTATGACGGTGGCACCGACGACTACGGGAATCCGTTGGTGGTGACCGACATCGCGGTCGCCGACGAACTGGCCGCGGCCGCCGACCTGGTCAAGGGCAAGCTCGCGGCTGTCCCGGTGGCCGTCGTCCGCGGGTTCGCACCCGTCGACAACGGTTCGACCGCCGCCGATCTGATCCGGCCCGCCGAAGAGGACCTGTTCCGGCTCGGCACGGAGGAGGCCATCGCCCTGGGGCGGCGTCAGGCCATCCGCACACGACGTTCGGTGCGCGCCTTCGACGACCGACCGGTCGATCCCGACGACATGCGGACCGCACTCGGGGAAGCCCTGACGGCGCCCGCGCCCCACCACACCCATCCGGTGCGGTTCGTGTGGGTGCGGTCGGTCGAGCGGCGTCGTGCGTTGCTCGATGCGATGAACGCCGAATGGCGCGCCGACCTCGAATCCGATGCCAAGACACCCGAATCGATCGAGAAGCGGCTCCGTCGCGGTCGGATTCTGTACGACGCACCCGAGTTGGTGATCCCGTTCCTGGTGCCCGACGGTGTGCACGAGTACCCCGACGAGCGACGCAACGCGGCCGAGCACACCATGTTCACGGTGGCCGCGGGCGGCGCCGTGGCGAGCCTGCTCATCGCGCTGTCGGTCCGCGGGATCGGCAGCTGCTGGGTCGGATCGACGATCTTCGCCGCGCCGACGGTGCGACGCGTCCTCGAACTCGACTCGTCGTGGGAGCCGTTGGGCGCCGTCGCCATCGGGCACCCGCTCGAGGCCGCCCCGCTGCGCGACGCCGCGCCGACCGACGAGTGGGTGGTCGAGCTGTGACCGCGGAGTCGCTGCACGCCTCGGCGGTCGAGGCCCTGACCGCCTGGCAGGCGCCGGACTCGGCGCAGGACAGCCTGCGGCACGCCTACCTCGCGTTTCTCGCCGCCACTCCCGACGCCTGCCTGCGCGCCTGTGCGGCAGGTCATCTCACCGGTTCGGCCATCGTCTTCGACGCCGATCGAAGCCATGTGCTGCTGACTCTGCATCCGCGCGTGGGCAGGTGGATTCAGCTCGGCGGACACTGTGAGCCGACCGACGAGACCTTGGCCGGCGCCGCATTGCGGGAAGCCCGTGAAGAATCCGGCATCCCGGGTCTCGACCTCGATCGCGTCGGCGGCAGTGGTGGCATCGTGCACCTGCACACCCACCCGATCACCTGCTCACTCGGCGTGCCGACCAGGCATCTCGACGTGCGCTACCGGGTGGTCGCCGCCCCGACTGCCGACGGCAGCCTCCCGGCGTTCGAACGCAGTGAGGAATCGGTGGACCTGCAGTGGTGGCCGATCGACGATCTGCCGGCGGACACCGACGCCGACATCCCGGAGCTCATCCGGGCCGCGCTAGCCACGAAGACCTGGTGAGTCGACCTCGCAAGCCCTTCGTGACGCGTCCTCCGCAAGCTCCGGACGCTCCTCAGGGAGCGGGGGTTCTGCGTCCTCCGCAAGCTCCGGACGCTCCTCAGGGAGCGGGGGTCCGCAAGCTCCGAAATTCTCGTCCCCCTGAGATGGCTCCGAGGGCAGATTGCCCTTGGACACCGCTGAGCGGGACGAGTTTTCGAACCTCAGGCGAGATCGGCGGGCAATCGACGAGGACGGTCAGCAATGGGTATCGCTTGGCGATACCTAGTGCAGAGCGTGGACCGCAGCAGCGGGTGACCTCGATACGCGGCGCCCTCACTGCGCTCGGTCGTCGCCCCTGCTGCCTGAGCCTGGATGCACCGATTTGGGGTGAGGTTTCTGGTGTTTGATGGGGTGTTGAGAAGCGAGATGCCTTGCTGCAGTGCAAGAATGGGACTTGTCTAAGGAACACATTCAGGCACGAA
>NZ_JANRHB010000063.1:0-7516 GCF_024733855.1 Gordonia sp. GONU | reverse complement strand
CTTACCTGTCTCCTCGACGATCCGGACCGCCCCATCACGAAACTCCCGGTCGTACTTCTTCCGCTTCTCTGGCATCGTGCTCCTCATTATCGATGCCTCTACGGTTCGGGGGGAACCTCAACCCCCCACCAGTGGGGACTTTCTCATGGCCACGGACACCCCCGCATGCGCGGCGATCGTGCGCAGCCCCGGCGACGGTAACCCCACCGCCAGACCCAGCCACAACCGCAGGACTTCTCTGATCTCTTCCACAGCAACCTCCCGATAGCCCATGCCGCCGCCCCTTCCATGACTGCTCGTCACGGCCGAGTCAACGGGACCTGACCCCGGACCTTGGACACGTTGAATCCCGCAGTTCGCGGGGAGAAGCGAGATGATCAAGGTATGGCTCGGAGACACTATTCAGAGCAGTTTCGTCAGGACGCGGTGGACTTGTACGAGTCGACCCCCGGGGCCACGGTGCGCGGTATCGCCGCCGATCTTGGGGTCGAGCGCGGCACGTTGCGTCACTGGCTTGAGCGCTACGGCACCGGCCGCAAGACCGCTGCCGATGGCAGCGGGGCGGTCAGCCCGCTCAAGGCCCGCAACGGCGATGGGCCCGCTGTGGTGGGGCCAGAAAGCGCTGAGGCCAAGATCGCACGGTTGGAGAGGGAGAACGCGGCACTGCGTAGCGAGAAGCTCAAGCTGAGCACCGAACGGGAGATTTTGCGTCAGGCGGCCAAGTATTTCGCCGGGGAGACGAACTGGTGAGCCGCTTCCAGTTCGTCGCCGACCACCTCGACACCTACCCGGTCAAGTGGCTATGCGATCTCCTCGAGATCGCGTGTTCGTCGTTTTACGCCTGGCGCAAGGCGGCCCCGCGCCGGGCGGCTCGTGCGGAAGCTGATCATGTTTTGGCGCAACGTATTCGTGAGGTTCACGATGGTGACAGCACCTGTGGTGCACCGCGGATTACCGCGGAACTCAACGATGGGGTGGCGCTGGAGAACCGGGTCAATCACAAACGGGTGGCGCGGGTGATGCGCGCCCACGGCATTGTCGGTTATCGGCGGCGCCGTCGTGTGGTCACCACGATCCCTGAACCTGCCGATCGCATAGTCCCTGACCTGGTGGAACGCGATTTCACCGCGCCCGCCACGAACCGGGTGTATGTCGGCGATATCACGTATCTGCCGATCGCCGATGGCTCCAACCTGTACCTGGCTACGGTGATCGACTGCTACTCCCGACGGTTGACGGGGTGGGCGGTGGCCGATCATATGCGCACCGATCTCGTTGCCGATGCCTTGCAAGCGGCACAACAGACGCGAGGGTCGTTGTCGGGAGCGGTCTTTCACTCCGATCACGGCTCGGTCTACACCAGCAAGGCCTACGCCAACCTGTGCGCTGAACTCGGCGTGACCCAGTCCATGGGAGCGGTGGGCACCAGCGCCGACAATGCGATGGCCGAGTCGTTCAACGCCACGCTCAAACGCGAGGTCCTTCAAGATGAGCAGTCCTGGCCCGATGAGTTCACCTGCCGGCGTGAAGTCTTTGGGTGGCTCGTGCGTTACAACAACCGCCGAAGACACTCGTGGTGCGGGCACCAATCACCACTCACCTACGAAAACCGTTACGCTGCTACACTTCTACACGCAGCATAAATCCCACCCTGTGTCCAAGATCCGGGGTCAAGGCCCAACGGACAAAACAAGAGACCACCAGCGCAACGCGCCGGTGGTCCCATAACTGGCAATCCAGGTGGTCCCATCCCGATGGCAAAAATCAGCTCACAGCGGTCCCTTCACCGTGGCAAATGACACTCGCGGTACCTGACGCTTCGGCGAGAGTGTTGTCGGAGGAGTCGCGCACAGTGCTGACCGAGGGGTCGACTTTAAACTCGATCAGCCGGTCGGCATAGGCCAGCGATATGTATTGGGGGTTCATTTGGTCGACGCAAGACCATGAAGTACCCCAGGTTTAGTTCCTATGTGGTTGCGAGGGCCGGGGCGGCCGACTCGCAGATAGCTGAGGCGCCGTTGAGGGCGGCCTCGAACTCTGTGGGTGGTTGATAGTCGAGCGCTTCGTGTAGACGCTGTTGGTTGTACCACCAGACCCATTCGCAGGTGGCAAGCCCCACCTGCTCGACGGTGCGCCAAGGCCGACGCTGCCTGATCAGCTCGGTCCGTATGGTAGCCGCAACATGCCAACCGACGATCACGCGGGTGCAGGCATCGGTGACAAATTCGGTGTAGGCGAAGCCCTGCCAGGTTCGCACGCAGGTGATGTCGACGACCCATAGCTGGGACGACCCGTAGCTGGTTGGGTCGATCGGCACGAAACTGTCGCTGAACTCGGTCGGTAGGTCTGGCCGTGGTCGGGTCGGGACGGGTGGTGAAAGCCTTCGCTGCCCGCTGCACTCCGCGGACCCCGGCCAGTCGCATCAGCCGCCGGGTCTGATTCTCGGCCGATGTGGTGGCCGGCGCCGGCGGTGGTAGGTCCGTTCGATCCAGGTGACGATTGCGATCCGTAGCTGTTCACGGGTGTCCCAGCGTTGACGGTCGAGCACGTTGCGTTGCAGGAGCGCGAAGAAGATCTCCATAGCTGCGTTGTCCCCTCACGCCCCGACCTTGCCCATCGACCCCGTTGGACCGTGAGTATTCAAGGCGTGTAGGAATTTCCGCGACCGGAGCTGTGACCCTCGATCCGAGTGAACGATGCAGCCGGCCACCTCACCACGACGGGCCAGCGCGCTGTGCAACGCTGCCACGGCCAGTCGGGACTTTCATCCGGGAATCGATGCTGTAGCCGACGATCCGCCCTGAGTGCACGTCCTTGATTGCACACAGATAGAGCTTGCCCTCACGGGTGTGGTGTTCGGTGATACCAGTGAGCCACAACCGATGTGGCTCCTCGGCGGTGAAGTCGCGCTGGACCAGATCATCGTGGACTGGTGGTCCCGGTCGTCGGCCGTTACGACCTCGCTTCTTGCCGAACACCGACCACCAGGCGTTGTCGCGGCAGATCCGCCACGCGGTCCGCTCGGCCATCGACTCACCCACGGTGGCGGCTTCCCCGGCGAGGAATCGGTAGCCGAATTCCGGGTCCTCGCGGTGGGCATCGAACAGGGCATTCGCCCGATACGCCGCGGCCAGCTTGGCATTGGTGACCGGGCTGGCCAGCCACCGGTAGTAGGGCTGGCGCGAGAGCTGAAGTACCCGACACGACACGCGACGGCAATCCCGTCGGCGGCGAGCTCTTTCACGAGCGGGTACAGCCTTTTCCCGGCAGGTTCGCCTGCGATAGATACGCCGCCGCTCGACGCAGCACCTCGTTCTCCTGCTCAAGCAGGCGGATCCGCTTACGGGCCTCGCGCAGTTCAGCGGACTCGGTCGAGGTCACGCCAGGGCTGCGGCCCCCATCAATATTCGCGCGTCGCATCCACTTGTGCAGCGTCATCGGGTGCACACCGAAGTCGTTGGCGACCTGCTCGATCGTGACGCCTTCTCCACGATCACGAGCCACCCGGATCGCATCGTCTCGGAGCTCCTGGGGGTACGGCTTGGGCACAGCTACATCCTTCCCGACCGCCCGAAGGCAAGCCAGATCAGATGTCACCTATCCGTGCAGCAGTCCCTAGCGACAGTCCCGCGCGGATACTGGGGAACTAAACCAGGAGTACGTTAAACGGTTTCGTTGTTCGGCCACCAGCTGGTTTTGCCTAGTAGTGTCGCGATGGCCGGCACGACGATGGTGCGCACTATAAAGGTGTCGAGCAGTAGTCCGATACCGATGATCAGTCCAACTTGGGTCATGATGGAGATCGAGCCAGCCATGAGGCCGAACATGCTGGCAGCGAAGATGAGGCCGGCCGAGGTGATGACCGATCCGGTGTTGGTGACGGTTCGTAGAACGCCGATTCGTATGTTGTTCTGGGATTCCTCGCGTAGGCGAGAGATGAGCAGCATGTTGTAGTCTGCGCCGACGGCGACGAGGACTATGAAAGCCAATAGCGGTACAGGCCAGGCGATCTCGGTTTTGAGGATGTGTTGGAAGATTAGGACGCCGATGCCCAGTGCCGCGGTGTAGTTGAGGACGACGGTTCCTAGGAGATACAGCGGTGCGATGAGTGCTCGGAGGAGAAGGATTAGGATCAGGCCGACGATGATGAGGGTTGCCAGTGCCAGGAGTTGAAAGTCGTCGGCGAGTAGGCGTTGCAGGTCGGCGTTGATGGCGGGGAATCCGGCGATTGCGATGTGGGAGTCCTCCAGGGTGGTGTTCGGTCTGGCGGCGTTTGCAACATCGGTGATGGTGTTGGTCAGTTGTATGGCTTCGGTGCTGTAGGGGTCGAAGCTGGTTTGTATTGCGTAGCGCACGGTATGGCCGTCGGGCGAGACGAATTGGCGAGCGACATCGACAAAGCGGCGGTCTGCGTTGGCTTGAGGTGGCAGGTAGAAGCCGGTCGCGGAGTCTGTTCCGGCGGTTTCGCGGGCGGAGGTTTGGAGTTGCGTGGCTAGGGTGGCCATCCCGGCTAGTTGCTGAAGGTTGCTGTCGATCAGCGCGGACACGCCGTCGGCGAGTTGTCGTGATCCTGCGGCGAGCTGACTCACGCCAGTTTGGAGTTGAGTGATCTTAGCGGGCAGGTCTTGGTTGTTGATGGTGCTCAGGGTGGAGTTGAGGGAGTTGACGGTTGCGGTGAGTTGGTCGGTGACCGTCGTGAGGGGTGTGTCTAGTTGTGCGAGTTGTGTTGACAGGGTGGTGATCTGGTCGAGCAGTCCACTCCCTAGTGTGGCGTTGAGGTCGCGAATCTGTGCGCGCAGGGTTGCGCACTGGGGGACTTGGGCGCACCAGGGCGCTGAGTCGAGGAGGGGTAGGATTGAGGTCACTGTTGTCAGCGCCGCGGATGTTTGGCGGGTCAGGGCGGCAAGTTGTGGGGCGTTCTGTGAGGCGCGGTCGAGTGCGGGCGCGGACGCGGCGAGCTGGCGCAGGAGTGGTTGGTACTGCTGGATTTGTTGACCGGCGGTGCTTGCTTGGGTGAGGATACCGGCGAGTGGCGTCAGGTTGAGGCGTAGCTGGGTGTCGAGTTGGGCCAGCCCGTCGGCGAGCTGGTTGGCACCGGAGCGCAACTGCTCGAGGTCGCCTTTTCGTTGCTGGCCGTCTGCGACGGCGCCTGCCACCTGGTCCCCGATCTGACCGTTCTGCCACGACAGCTCGGCCTGTTCGAGTTTGTCGCCGGTGGGGCGGGTGACGCCGATGACGCGAGTCACCCCGGGAATTTGGGATACCCGCGAAGCCATCTGCTCGAGGTCGGCAAGTCCGCTGGCGGTGCGTAGGTCGATCGGCGCATCCACCACAAGAAACTCAGCAACCGTCACATCTGTGGGGAAATGGCGGTCAAGCAGCGCATATCCCTGGTTGCTGTCGGTCGTCGCGGGTTGGCCCTGGCGGTCGTCATAGGTGATGTGGATACCCATCGCGATCGTGCTCAGCACGATCAGCCCCACCATCGTTATAGCGAGAAGGGGGACTGGGCGGCGGACGACAAGCACCGCCACGCGATTCCAGTACTTGCGCGTGAGGTCTCGTCGGGGGTTGCCCCAACCGAAGCGGGCTGCCCACTGCAGCACCGGCGGCAGCAAGGTGACAGTGGCGAGGAACCCGATGAGGATCGCGATCGCGCAGGCCGGACCCAAGGTGGAAAAGACGCTCAGTTCGCCGAACGCCATAGCCAGGAATGCCAGTGCCACCGTCGCCGCCGAGGCCAAGATGACCCGTCCGATCGTCGCTGTAGCGTCCACAAGAGCATCCGCGGTAGGCGCGCCTTGGCGCAACCGCTCGTGATAGCGGCTGATGAAAAAGACTGAGTAGTCCACCCCGGCCCCGAGCAGAATGACCGTCATGAATGCGACGGTGAACTGAGACACCGGCATTCCGAGCTCACCTAGTGCGGACAAGACGCCGCGGCCCACCCCAAGGCTGACACCAATCACCAGCAACGGCACCAGTGCTGTGAACAGCGATCGGTACACCACCAGCAAGATCAGGGCGATCAGCGCGACTGTGGCCAAAGTGATCACGACCAGGTCGCTCTCGGCACTCACGATCTGATCACTGAAGGTGGCTGCGGGTCCGGTGACATGAACCGCGGTACCAGTATCTTCAAACACCCGGCGTGCGGTTTCGCGGACGGTTTCCACCGCATGAGTCGCCGCCGGACCGCCCAGGGTCCCCGAGACCCCGACGGGCAGATACCAGGCCTTGCCATCCTCACTCAACGCCTGGCGGGCAGTGATCGGATCCGACAGCAAGTCACGAACCGATTGCACATCGTCAAAATTTTCACGGAGCTGTAGGACCAACGCGTCGTATCGCTCTCGCGTGACCTCTGTAAGCCCATTCGGGTTCTCCATGGTCACGAAGACAGTGGTCTTAGCGCCCTTTTCCCCGAATGCGCCACCCATTTGATCAAGAGCTTGAAAGGACGGAACCCCTGCAGGGATCGGATCTACCGATTGCTGCCGCACCACCGTCTCCAACTGAGGAAACAGCACCGCCAACACCACCCCGACAGCTATCCACACCCCGATGACCAGGGACTTGTGCGTCAAAGTGAACCGCGCGATTCGTCCCAACGTGGAGCTGTACTCGCTGCGCTCGACCAACGGCCGCCTTGCCAAGCGCTTGTCATCGGGACGATGGACCACCATACGCAGTACCTCACCAACTCATCTGGCCCACAGTGGAACCATCGGTAGCGCTACGCTACAAGTTGTAGCGTAAAAGTGGAAGGCGGTGAGGCTATGTAGGCGGGCGCCGCCTGTGCGCCGCAAGAAAGTCATCGACGAGGCGCTCGAGATCAGCGACATCCATCGCGCGAATCCCGGTGAGCTTGGCGAAGACCAGAGGGCCTGCCAGCTGAGTGATCGCCATGGTCAAGTCCGGATCGTCGAGTTCAGCGGCGGCCGCGCTACTTGTCAACACTCGATCAAAGGGTTCTCGGTACTGGTTGACTACGCGCATCCGCAACGGCCCCAATGCGTTTGGTTCTTCGCCAGGTTGCTTGGGAACCATTGCCAACCAAGCCAGTGTGGTCAACTGCAACGGAGCCTGTTCGATGAGAGCAGCCTGGCGTTGCATCAATGTGACCAGGTCATCGCGAATCGATTGCGAGGTTTCAGGGTTGTCCACCTGAGGCAACAACCGCTCGAAGGCTGCTGCCACCAGGTCCGTGGTGCTCTCAAAATGTCGATACAGCGTGGTGCGGGCTACGCGAGATAGCCGGGTTACAGCCTCCACGGTGACCGCTTCGACCCCACCGCTGCTGAGCAGGGTCGCGGCAGCATCCAACAACCGCGCCCGCGAGCGAACCCGCCTCGGGTCCACATCATCGATATCGGCGATCTCCACCCTTGCCCATGTCCATGGCCATGAGAAAGTCCCCACTGGTGGCCAGGTCGAGGTCCCCGCTGGTGGCCAGATAAAAGTCCCCACCCTGTGTTCGTCGTGTCGACCCGGAACTGAGGGCCCAGGCGATGAC